>CAYMSG010000027.1:0-17772 GCA_964392955.1 uncultured Chitinophagaceae bacterium
CAACCGGAAACAGGCAGCAATGATTTCTTCAGCATTCCCATTGCCTTTACACAGGATCAGCTGGGCCATACCTGGATGGCAACACTTGGCGGCCACCTGTATGTGTACAACAGCTCCATGCAATTGCTTAACGATTACAGTTACCTGCAATGGGGCGAAAAAAGAACAAGGGCCGAAAGTTTGTATGCATTGTTTTGTGATACTGATGGTAATGTATGGATCAGTTGTGCAGAAGGTATTTTTATTACCACACCAAAATCAAACAGCTTTACTGCCACTGTCTCAATCAGCCAGGAAAATTTTTCCATGCAGGATGATAATACAACAGTGATGGTAGCTGCTTCCGGTGAAGCATATCTCAACAACAAAGGAAAAGGTATCTATTACTGGAACAAAGAAACCAATCAACTGCAGTTCATCAACCAAACTGCAGTTAACGGAAGCTGGAAAAATTTTCAAACCTTTCTTACTTCCTGTCAAAACAGATTGTACTTCACTCCCTGGTTCAGCGATGCTGTTATTGATTTTGATGAACGCACAAAACAATTTCATCCTTTCATTGAGCCGGGTGTGTTGCAACATTTGGGTGTAAAAAGTATTCCACTCGATGAAAAGTTACTCTTCGCCGGAAAATATTCCATCAAACGTTTCTCCACCGATGGACGTTTCATCGACTCCGTGCAGCTCGACCGGCAGCATAGTATTCTTACCGACTGGAAAGTAACCGGCAACACATGCCTGTTGATCGACACCGGTGCCAGTATTTACCTGCTCCAAACAAAAGCAGCACTCACTGCAAAAAAAATCGTTGATCTTGATTTGCGGGGTTCTGTATTTAAAATCGGCAGTACAAATCGACATTACCTGATCGGTACACAATACGAAGGCATTAAGATCATTGATAAAAAAGGAAAGCCTGTAAAAACCATCAGCACAAAAGACGGGTTACTCTCCAACAATATCTTCAACATTTTTACCGACGAAGCAAACAGGATCTGGATTGAAACGCCGAATGGATTTAATTATATCAGCGATCCGAATAAACTGGAAGTTTATGCGGTACCGCAACTGGATAAACGTTACAACCGCTTCATTTCTGCACGGCACGATGGACATTTAGGATTTTATCTGCTGTATAACGACAGGGTGGAGCATATTCCTTATCTCTCGTTTGAAAAACCAACTGCAAAGCCGTTTGTATTTACATCGGTTCGTGCCGGCGAACAACTACTGCCGCTCCAAAGCAATGACGAACCGGTTTCACTTTCGTGGAAAAACAACAGCCTCCGTGTGGAGTTTGCAGCATTGGATTATATTCATGCAGGCAGTATGCAATACCGTTACCGGCTCAATGGAAAAAAAGATGACTGGATTACTGCAGGCAATAGTAACAACGCCATTTTTGTTAATCTCAAACCCGGCAGTTATGTATTGGAAGTTCAATACCGGCATCCCAACGGTAACTGGCAACCGAAAAGTTTAATTTATCGTTTTGTAATTCGCTCCCCGTTCTGGCAGCAATGGTGGTTTATCACATTGCTGTTACTGGTAATTCTTATTCCTGTTTTCATTATTCTGCGCAGGGAATATCTGTCACGCAAACAAATCGAACGCATCCGCTGGCAACTTTCCCGTGATCTGCATGACGATGTTGGTTCTACCCTCAGCAGCATTGCTGTTTACAGCAGTGTATTGGAAAACAGGCTGCAGCAGGAGAAAGAAAAATCGATTGTTACAGAAATCAAAGAAAAGGCAACCGACAGTATCCAGAACATGTCGGATATTGTATGGGCCATTCAACCGGAGAATGATTCCTTGCAGGATTTTGTACAACGGTTTAAAGCATGGGCCCTTCCATTACTGGAAAGCAGAAATATTCAATTCATGATGCACAGCGATGCGAGTGATGCAGGCGTATCATTGAATATGCTGCAACGCCGCAACCTGTACCTGGTGTGCAAAGAAGCGCTGAATAATTGCATCAAGTATGCAAAGGCAAGCAAGATAGAGTTTACATACCGTATTACAGGTCGTACATTACAGATCAGTTTGCAGGACAATGGAATTGGTTTTGATGAGCAGCAACTCACCCGCCGCAACGGGTTACTGAATATGAAACACCGCATGGAAGAATTGAACGGAACATTCAGTATCAATACAGCTGCGGGTAATGGATGTTGCATTACAGCAACATTGCCGATTGCATAACCTACCTGCATAATTGTGCAGGTAGTTAACAGATATTTCATGCAAAATGTAACATTGCACTGTTGAAAGAGCAGGAACAAATACCAATTGTGATCTTCGAAAACAATGAAGCCTATCGCAAAAGTCTTGAATTGTATTTTGAAGAATTTCCCGGCATCCGCATTGCAGGCAGCTATGCTGATGGTTTGCAGGCGGCTGAACGTGTGGCGGCAGCAGGAGCTGCATTGGTGCTGATGGATATTGATATGCCCGGCACCAATGGTATTGAAGCAACCATTCAAATCAAAGCAGCATTGCCCCATGTGCAAATACTCATCTTAACCGTATTTGAAGATAACAGCCGGGTGTTTGATGCTATTTGTGCAGGTGCTGATGGATATTTGCTCAAAAGCACGGCGCCGCATGAAATAGTAAAAGCCATTCGTGATACATTGAATGGCGGTTCGCCCATGACACCTTCTGTTGCACGAAAAGTATTGCAACTCTTTGGCCCGGGTAAAGCAGAAAAGGGAACGGCAGCACAAAACAATCTCACCGATAAAGAAAAAGAAGTACTCAAACAACTGGTTGATGGCAACAGTTATAAAATGATCGCCGATCAACTGCAGATCAGCGTGGACACCGTTCGTTTTCACATACGTAATATTTACGCCAAACTGCATGTAAACAGCGCCACCGAAGCAGTGGCACTTGCACTCCGCAAAAAATTGATCTGATACCACGATTCGTTACCTGCACAATCATGTGTTTTCCTGCTGATTACTTTGCTTGAATTTTACTGCATCAATTCAATCATCATCAAACCGCTTCGTATGCTTACCAGTTTTCCAAGGCAGTTATTGCTGCTTACTGTTATTACCGCATTAACTATCACCTGTGCCAATAACAACAAATACACAGAACAAACTGCAACAGAAGAAAAACAATTGGCCGGAGAGGAAGCAACCCCTACTATACCTGTAAGCAGTACTTCAGCAAAAGAAATACCGGCGGCTATTGATTGCGGAACCATTCTTACCACTGCAATGGTTGAAGAATTATGCGGTAAAACAGGAATTGTTGAACGCATCAGTTCCATTGAACGTAAAGGTGCCAACTGCAACCGCTTGTATGGTGTTGGAAAAAATGCCTGGGGCGATGAACTGGTATTTATTGTAACAGTGTTGAAAGATGCAACGGCTGCTGCATCAGGCATCAACCGGATGAAAAAAGACAACGCTTCAAATGGGCTGCAAATCGTCAGCAATATTGGCGATGAAGCATTCACACTTGTATTCAAAGATCCGCTGACAAAGCGGGAAAATCACCAGTTGGTGTTTCGTAAAAACGGTTTTTTGGTTGAATTAAAAACAAACGAAAGCCGCAGTGTCAAAACACCCTGTCCTTGTTACGAAATGGACAAACTGAAAAAGCTGGCGGAGAATGTGGCAGGCAAATTATAAATACATGCGATTTATTTTGATCATAGTGATCGGTCTGCTGATGAGTTGTACCAACGAATCATCAACAAAACAAGCGGAGAACCGGCAACAGGAATCGAACACAAACACGATACCTGCTGCCGTACAAAAAGAGGCCGTTGCTGACCTTCCGCTTTCGGATGAAGACAGGAAGTACATGTCCACTGCAGAAGAAGGCGAACTGTATTTTCAATCGGTAAAGCAGTTTGAACAGAAAGGTGCTGCCGGCATTGAACGGATGTATAAACAACCTGTTGCCAATGCCAACGAATTGTATGTGCTGCAACGGGAAAAAATGATCGCACAACGAAAGAAAGTGGGTTTTACAGTTGCTGTTCCCAACATTCCTGCTGTGTGGCAGCAACCGCAGGAAATCAAATACGATACAGAACTGGCAGATATCCAATACCGGTATGGTGATGCAGATAATTTCGGCTATGGATGGCCGTCAGGTTTTGATCCTTTCAGTGGAGAAAGCACACCCAAACACAAGTACCCGTTTTATCCTGAACCGGATGACCCTGCCGGTACCGACCGTATCATGGTCATCTCCGGTTATCAATACAGCAAAGAAACATTTTCGATGAAGAACAAGGCGGATGGTTACACCAAATCAACCATGCGGCCATACAATCAACCACAAAAACTTTTGCTGCAATACGATCTCAAGGGCAAAACCATTCAACATGCTTTACTGCAATTATTTGTGGATGATTTTCAATCGCCCACCTATCAATCAAAATTCAGTATCTGGATCAATGGAAAAGAAATAACAGCGATGGCCGGTATTTTAAATGATCTGAAACAAGGAGGCCCCATAGGTAAACTCATTTCGTTTCAAATACTGCCCGATTATTTTCCCCTGTTACAAAGCGGCAAACTGGAATTATTCATTGATGGTCCTGCAACCAATGCCGGTGATGGATTTGCCATCGACTTTGTGCAGTTACTTATCAATCCAAAAAATATTCCTGTATCGTCCATTGAAGGAAAAGTGATCGATGCCAAAACGAAAAAGCCAATTGAAGCAGCCTTGCTCAAAATATCAGGTGCAGGTGAAGCCGAAAGCGGGAAAGATGGAAGTTTCAGCATCAGCAATGTACCCTGTGGTGTAGTGATCGTACAGGGAAACAAAGCCGGTTACAAACAAGGTACAGTGAGTACTGATGTGGTGAAAGAAAACACAAGTTCAGTAATTATAAAACTGGAACCTGAAACCAACAACACATTACAGGAACAACTGGAGCAAAAAGGAAAGATCGAATTGTATGGGATTTATTTCGATACCGATAAAGCAACACTGAAACCTGAATCAGAAAAAACATTGAAGCAGTTGCTGGCATTTATCAACGCCAACCCCGGTACTGCATTGGAAATTGGCGGACATACCGATGCACAGGGAGATAATGCATACAATCTTCAGCTATCGCAGCAACGTGCAGAAGCCGTGATCAGCTGGTTGAAAGCAAACAAAGCAACAGTAACCAATCTCAGTGCAAAAGGCTATGGTGAAACAGAACCGGTAGCAGATAATTCAACTGAAACAGGAAGGGCATTGAACCGTCGTGTAGAAATTAAACACAAATAATACATATGAAAAAGATGAATCCTTTTTTTCTGCTCATGGTTTTAGTAGCAGCGATCCAATCATGTGGCAGCAGCAATGCCAATCAAACTTCAACTGAAAAAGAAACCAGTGAATCAACAACTGCCATGCAGGAAACCAACAACGATGCAAATGAAGACATGCCATCCGAAAAATGTGAATTCATTTTTCCTGCCGGCTTGAAAAATGAATTGAAAAGCGATGCCGTAAAACTGGGTCTGCCTGTGCAAACCGACAGTGCCTGTATGATGAGCTTTGAAAATAAATCAACCAAGGCAGCACTTACATTGATTGCAGAAAAACATACCGACCTGGCACTGCTTGAACGGAAAGTGCAGGCATTTGAATACATGCCAAATACACGTGGTAAGATTGATGCCGGCGATGCGGGAACACTTTACAGGCAAACCGATAAACACAGTGATATTATTACTGCCGTATTTCGTATTGGCCCTTATGGTTGCAGTATTACCAGCACTATGAAAACCGGTGAACCCGCCAGCAATGGTGTTCTCTTTGATGAAGATAAAATAACCGAACTGGCCATTGCGTGGGGCAATCAACTTAAACAATTACTGCAATGAAACAATTAATTCTCTTCGTTCTTCCGTTATTTTTTTCAACGCTGCTTGTTGCACAGCCTTTTAGCCTCGATAAAAAAATAAAACCGGTAAAACTGCAACTCAAAGAGCAGAAAGACTGGAAAGGAGCAAAAGCCATTGCAGCAAAAGGAACACTTACAAGCCAAGGTGATTATTATTATGTGAAAGGCGCCTCTATGTTTCAACCCATTGATATTTTTTTAGTGGGAGATGATGGGAAGAAAATAAAAATGGAAGTGGTAAAGAACAACTGGAAGGATGTAAATACACGTGCTTCCACCAACGATGCGGCTGATGAAATTGCCAACATTAAAATACGAACCTATGGCGATTTTGGTATTCGTGTGTTTGCAGATGAAGAAGGAGGCAATTATCAGCTTGTTGTATATGCAAGTCCGGATATCAAACATGCATTGGCTTCACCGTTTGTACCATTGAAAGAGGCAGCCAAAACAACAACGGCTGCAAAAGTGAAAGTAACCGATACAGAAGAACAAAAAAATAATCCATTGCTGTGGATATTGGGCGCTGCAGTGGTTGTATTAATTGGAGTTGTGGCTTTCTTACTTCGAAAAAAGAAGGGTGTAGGTCTTTTACTTGCCACATTATTACTGCATTTGATTTCGTATGAACCCGCAACAGCACAACGCAAAGGAATTGAAATTGATTACCAGGGCGTGTGGGATGCAGTGCAGGGTGAAAAAGCAGAAAAGCTGGCAGAAAAAATTAAAAAGCTCAAGGAAGCAATGATGAGTACCAAAGATTTTGCTGAACAATACATGGGTTTAGGTGAATGTTTGAGTATGCCTTCACCTCCGGGTATGCCATCGATTCCATCGTTCTGCTCAGCTGAGGAAGAAGGTGCAATGGGCACGGTAAGTGGCGGTGCAGCTGATTGTGCCCGTTGTTTTATTGAGGCCCGTACAGAATTCAATAATGTTCGGTACAACCTGGAACAGCTCCGTATCATTTACAAATGCACCAAGGACTTTTCGGATAAAGCCATTTCCTTCGGCGACAATGCATCAGGTGTACACGGAGTATCGGGTATGGTGTGGCAGGCCGAGCGTGCTAAGATCGAAGGATCGGTAAAGCGGTTGAAAGATGCATATGATTCAAAATACACCGAGTTATTGGCGAGACTGCAGCAAAGTATGATGGAGTTGTCCGCTTGCGAAGAAGAGTTTGGTACACCCGACTGGTACGATCGTTACGGTTATATGTTTTATGAGTTTGTAAAAGAGAAATACAAACGCAGCGGCGATTAACAACAGATTTTTTAACCACTAATCTTGAAAAATGAAAAAAACAGTACTGATTTTATTAACAGCACTGGCTGTTAGTTATACAACAACACTGGCACAAACTAAAACAAAAGTAGTTACCAAACCATCAAACGCAAATGCCACTGGTAATACTACTGCTGCTACGCCAGCGAACAATAATACGATTGCTGATTGTAAGCAAATAAGCGGTTCGATTGTTGAAACCACACTTACGACAGGTGCTTTTCAAACACTTGATTGTAAGCTGGACCATAAGGAAGGGTTTTTAAAAATTGGCAACACCCGTTCTTCTTTCAACATAGCTGAACACAAAATCAACAAACCCGGACACAACTGGGTGTATTCTGTAAACGACATCAACTCGTTTAAACATTTACTCAAAGCAGAAAAAAATAACTTCTACCTGTACATTGAATTTGAAGGAAACGGAAACGAACTGAAAGGTAAATGTCCCGGTTGCGCCAACGCTTTTGAAGACAGTCGTGCACCTGATATCAATTGGGAAGGAAAACGGGTAGCACGCATTCAACTCAAACCTGTTGCCTATCAAAACAGCATCAGTTTTCAGTTACAGGAAGTGGAACTCGAAGGTAAGTTTGATATAAACGGCCCTATGGATATATTCTTGCCCACCATTAATTTCTTAGAGCTGGCTATGAAAAAAACAATTGAATCACAACTGAAGAAATACCTCAACAATGCTGTTGTAAAAAAACAAATTGCCGATGCCTTTAAACCGGTAGTAGAAAAAACAGGTTTTAATAAAATTCAAAACGTGTATATGTCACAAGGGCAATTATTCATTTGCGGTGCAACTGTTCAAAAGGTGAATATAAAATAATCAACCAATCATTTATCAAATGAAGTCGCTTAATTTATTCGTTTTACTGCTGTTGTTTACTTTTTTTACAGCATCAGCACAACTCAAAGAAAAGATCAATACCGGTATCGGCAACAACAAAACCATTGCGCCTGCCATTGGTAAAAAAGTGTATACCATTCCCCGCACCGGTAATGCAGCATCAGAACAGTTAAAGCAGCTTGAAATCAATCAGACCAGCACACTCAATACCTATCTTATTGAAATCGCAAAAGAAGACCTCGACCGAAAAAAAGTACGTACGTGGAATATCAATCCCAAACGTCCATTGCTTGCCAATCTTCGTTTTTCCTATTATGGATGGTCGGGTGGCGAATATTACTTTACCATTATGCCATTACAAAATCCGGGCACAAACAGCTTTTCTATGTTTCCTGCGGCACTGCATTTTGAAAACGCTGTTGGAGGAAAAGAATACCGGTTGCGCTTGAAAATTACCGTTGATCGTATGCGAATGAATCCAGATGAGCGGGGCAAAGTGTTCTTTGGTTTTACACCGGCATACAGGTATCATTATGAAGTAAAGCAATATTGTTAATGGCGGCACTGAAGAGATTGTATTTCTGTTTAAGCCGGAAGAAAGCGGGGCTGTTATCATTCACATCAGTGCGTTTATGTACAGCGGTGTCGCCATGAATCAGGACCCCAAGCCCTTAAACATCAGTTCCATTTCAATTGAAGAGTTGTGATAACTGCTTGCTATAAAAGCAACACAACAGTTTTTACTTTACTTTTAATCCATGCCGGGTCATGAATATTCATTTATCAAAACGTTCTGGAAAAAACTATGCCGCAATAAAGGCGCTGTGTTTGGCCTTGTCATTATTGTACTGGCATTCCTGATGGCTGTATTTGCCTATATGATTGCACCCGACGTAACACCCGATGCCAACCGTATTATTGTAGAAATTGCAGCAAAGAAGCCGGGCTATCAACAACAGTTCATCAAAATTGACAAAGAACAACAAACGACTTCTTCGTTCTTTAACGAATTGCTGTTTGGGAAAGAAGATCGTTATCAATACATACCGATCACATCGTATAAACAAACAGGCAACAGGTACGATGTAGAGAAATTTGTAGACGAAGGCGTAACAGAACCCTTACGTTTTACTTTCAACAACAATGCTTCCAGCCGCATCGTTACCAAAACATTTTGGTTAGGCACCGATAAATTCGGCAGGGATATTCTCAGTCGCTTAATTGTTGGCGTTCGTATCAGTTTAAGTGTGGGTTTGATTGCGGTACTCATTTCTCTTACCGTTGGTATTTTCCTTGGCGCTGCAGCAGGTTACTTTCGTGGCTGGGTAGACGAAGTAATTCTCTGGCTCATCAATGTGGTATGGAGTATTCCAACTTTGCTGTTGGTATTTGCCATTACATTGGCATTGGGCAAAGGTTTCTGGCAGGTATTTCTCGCTGTTGGTTTAACACTTTGGGTGAATGTTGCAAGACTTGTTCGTGGACAGGTACTGAGCCTGCGTGAACTCAATTATATTGAAGCAACCAAAGCAATGGGTTTTTCGCATGCACGTACCATCTTCAAACATATTCTTCCAAATGTAATGGGTCCGGTAATTGTGATTGCCGCCAGCAATTTCGCCAGTGCCATTGTGATTGAAGCTGGGTTGAGTTTTCTGGGCGTTGGGGTTCAACCTCCACAACCCAGCTGGGGACTCATGATCAAAGAAAATTACAACTTCATCATCACCAATAATCCCATGCTGGCCATTGCGCCGGGTATTGCTATTATGCTGCTGGTGCTTGCGTTTAATTTGTTGGGGAATGGGCTAAGGGATGTGTTGGATGTAAGGAACTGATAGAGGTATTTCAGAACAAATATGCTGTATGTGCACCTGAATCATCAGCCTTCACTGATTTCAAAACAACTCCTGCGCTTTCAACGGATCAATATTAAATGACTTGCGATGGTGTTCACACAAACCATGCACTTCGATTGCTTTTCGATGTTCTTCGGTTCCATAACCTTTGTTCTTCTTCCAGTTGTACTGAGGAAACGCTTCGTGCAGATAAAGCATGTATTCATCACGATAAGTCTTGGCTAAAATACTGGCGGCAGCAATGGAAGCAAATCGTCCGTCGCCTTTTACAAATGTTTTGTGTGCGGTGCGTTTGTATTTAATGAAACGGTTTCCATCAATCAACAATAACTCTGGTTTTTGCTTGAGCTGATCAATGGCCAGGTGCATGGCTTTGAACGATGCTTTCAGAATATTGATCTGATCAATCTCTTCCACTTCCACTTTTGCAACCGCAAACGAGATTGCCTGTTCTTCAATGATCAACCGTAATGTGGTTCTGTTTTCTTCCTTTACCTGCTTACTGTCGTTGAGCAACGGATGATGAAACTCTTTTGGCAAAATTACCGCAGCTGCAAACACAGGACCGGCATAACAACCACGCCCCGCTTCATCGCAGCCGGCTTCGAGCAATTCTTCCTGGTAAAACGAGAGTAACGACATGGCTTCAAAAGTAAGTTAACAAGCTATTGTTTCTTCAATCCAAATAAAATTTCAACATTTGCAGTATGGCAACACAACAGGTACAGGATGATCTGCTCCGCAAAAGTTATCCCTTATTCGAAGATAGTCTGGTAACCGAAATTGAAGAACAGGGTGAGTTCAAAACCTTTCCTGCCAATGAAATATTGATGCGGAAAGGACAGTACATCCGCAGTACCATGCTGGTCTTACATGGACTGATTAAAATTTACCGGGAAGATGAGGAAGGCAATGAATTTTTGATGTATTACCTGAAGCCGGGAGAAGCCTGTGCCTTATCACTCGTTTGTGCAGCGAAACATGAAGCGAGCCCCATCATGGCAAAAACTGTTACTGAAACAGAGGTAATGATGGTGCCGGTTGATACCATGAGTGAGTGGATGAGTAAATTCAAAAGCTGGTATCAGTTTGTAATTGAAACCTACCGCTCCCGTTTTGATGAACTGCTTGTTACGTTAGATAATGTTGCATTCCGCAGCATGGATGAGCGTTTGGAGTTTTACCTGAAACGTGCAAAAGAAGCACAGGAAACAACACTACTCAACATCAGCCACCAGGAAATAGCACAGGAGCTGAATACATCGAGAGAGGTGATATCCAGGCTACTCAAAAAAATGGAACAGAAAGGGTTGGTTGGCTTACACCGCAATGCCATTGAGTTGAAAAATTTATAATTGTTGGCCTGTGTGATTTGTATCACCTTCCGGTGCTGAAATTGGATACACATTTGCAGTATGGAAATAATTGGCTATCTCGCTTCTATTGTAATTGGTATCTCGCTTGGCCTCATTGGCGGGGGCGGCTCTATTTTAACAGTGCCTGTTTTAGTATACCTGTTTGGTGTTAATCCTGTGTTGGCTACAGCTTATTCATTGTTTATTGTTGGTGCCACTTCTCTTGTAGGTGTATTCCCCAAATACAAACATGGACTGGTAAATATTAAAACAGCCTTGATCTTTGGCGCACCTGCCATTGCAGCTGTGTATGCTACACGAAAATTTATTGTACCGGCGATTCCCGATGAAGTGTTCACCATTGCAGGTTTCACTATAACCAAACCAATTTTAATGATGCTGCTGTTTGCAGTGCTGATGGTCTTTGCATCGTACTCCATGATCAAAGGAAAAAACGAAGATGAAAATGGAAACGGTGGCGAACAGAAATTCAATTATCCATTGATATTGGTTGAGGGAACAGTTGTTGGCATCTTAACAGGATTGGTTGGCGCCGGTGGCGGCTTTCTCATTATTCCTGCATTGGTATTGCTCAGCAAACTACCAATGAAACAGGCCGTTGGCACTTCTCTGTTAATTATAGCAGCCAAATCATTGATCGGCTTTTTGGGTGATGTTGGTCATCAAATAATCGATTGGAAACTCCTCATCATTGTAACCGTTTTGGCCATTGCAGGTATTTTTATCGGCAATGCACTCAGCAAAAAGGTATCGGGAGATAAACTAAAGAAAGGTTTTGGATGGTTTGTACTGGTGATGGGCATTTACATTATTGTGAAAGAATTGTTTATTCAGTAAATTTCTTTTCCCTCTGCACTTCTGTGTGACTAAAGTCATAGTTATCCGCCTTCTGAAAGCTCAACTTTACATCCATCAATTAAAAACTTAAAATAAAAAACATACAAATGAAAATTGAACAGATCTATACCGGTTGCTTAGCACAAGGTGCTTACTACATTGAAAGTGAAGGTGAGGCTGTAGTGATCGATCCTTTGCGTGAAGTAAAACCTTACTTAGAAAAAGCAAAGCGCAACAATGCCAGGATCAAGTATGTATTTGAAACACACTTCCATGCTGATTTTGTGAGTGGTCATATTGATCTTGCAAAAGAATCTGGTGCAAAGATCGTGTACGGTCCAAATGCACAACCTGATTTTGAATTTCATTCAGCCAAAGATGGCGAAGAACTGAAAGTAGGTAAGCTTACATTCAAAGTGTTGCATACACCGGGCCACACAATGGAAAGTACCTGCTATTTATTGAAAGATGAACATGGAAAAGATATTGCCATTTTCACCGGTGATACTTTATTCATTGGCGATGTGGGTCGTCCTGATCTTGCACAAAAAGTAGTAGCTGATCTTACACAGGATATGCTTGCAGGTTATTTATTTGATTCATTACGTAACAAGATCATGCCGCTGGCAGATGAGCTTATTGTTTATCCTGCGCATGGTGCAGGCAGTGCTTGTGGCAAGAACATGAGTAAAGAAACGTCTGATACATTAGGTCATCAGAAAGCAACCAATTATGCGTTGCGTGCCAACATGACCAAAGAAGAATTTATTAAAGAAGTTACAACCGGTTTAGTGGCACCTCCACAATATTTTCCGTTGAACGTGATGATGAACATTCATGGTTACGACAGCATTGAAGAAGTATTGAAGCGTGGTACACAAGCGTTAAGTCCTGAAGCATTTGAAACAGCAGCAAACGAAACCGGTGCATTAATTCTCGATACAAGAGATGCAGAAATGTTTGCAAAAGGATTTGTACCGAACTCCATCAACATTGGTATCGATGGAAGTTTTGCTCCCTGGGTGGGCAGCATGATCCCCGATGTTAAACAGGAAATTTTATTGGTAACCGATGAAGGACGTGAAGAGGAAGTGGTTACCCGTTTGGCCCGTGTAGGTTACGATTATTCACTGGGTTACCTGAAAGGCGGCTTCAATGCATGGAAAGAAGCAGGTAAAGAAATTGATCAGATCAAACGTGTTTCTGCCGATGAGTTAGCGGAGATCGTTGCGAAAGATAATAATGCAAACATTCTTGATGTTCGGAAAGAAAGCGAGTACAAGAGTGAGCATTTACTGAATGTTGAAAATGCACCGCTGGATTTCATTAATGAAAGCATGTTGAAAGTTGATAAAAACAAAACCTACTATGTGCATTGTGCAGGTGGCTACCGCTCTATGATCTTTGTTTCAACGCTCCGTGCACGTGGTTACGATAACCTGGTGGATGTACGTGGTGGTTTCAAAGCAATGAAAGAAAGCGGCAGGTTTAATTTAACCGATTACGTTTGTCCAACAACACTTTTATAATCGCTCATTTTTAAACTATTGAAAGGAGGTTGTTCACAACCACCTCCTTTCGTTTCAAATTTCACTATGAAAGCCAACATCTTTTTCCTCGCAGTAGGTTTATTTGCCGTTCTCTCAGCAATGGCGCAAACAAAAAATGTGTCGCCTGCATTTGCTGAGCAAAAACTGAATAAGAAAAAAGTAGTGGTGCTGGACGTACGCACCACACAGGAATTCAACGAAGGACATTTGCCTAACGCAGTTCACATTGATGTAATGGATTCCGTTGCTTTTGTACAACAGGTAAGTAAACTGAAAAAAGGAAAGACCTACCTGGTTTACTGCAAAAGCGGACGACGCAGTGCCAAGGCAGCAACCATTATGGAGCAACAGGGCTTTCGCCATATCTGGAATATGGAAGGCGGCATCACTGCCTGGAAAGGAACAATTAAACAATAACAAAAAACATTTGATATGAATCTAAAAGAAATCGTTCAAAACCCACAAACAAAGTTTGTGGATGTGCGCTCAAGAGAAGAATTTGCCGACGGGCATTTCCCCGGCGCAACCAATATTCCGTTGCCTGAAATAACAAGCAATGCAGAGGAATTAAAAACATTTAATGGTCCCGTGGTATTGTACTGCCGTTCCGGTGCAAGAAGTATGAATGCATACTTTCTGTTAAAACAACTGGGGCTTGAGAATGTACACAATGCCGGTGGCATGTATGATCTGTTAACCTTGAAAAATCTTAATTAATATGTTCAACTTCATTAAAAAATTATTTGGACCGGGTACTGATTTCAAAGCATTGCAGCAACAAGGCGCAGTTATTATTGATGTGCGTACTGCCGGTGAATTCAATGGCGGCCATATCAAAGGCGCTATCAATATACCTGTAGACAGTATCCGTTCAAAAATCAACGACATTAAGAAAAAAGGGAAGCCGGTTATCACCTGTTGTGCCAGTGGTATGCGTAGCGGTTCTGCTACATCTATGTTGAAACAGGCAGGGATTGAAGCATACAATGGTGGATCATGGATCAGCTTACAGAATAAAATGGCAGTATGATCATTCAATGGTTAAAACAATGGAATGGCATGCGGCTGTTGCGTTTGGGTATCGGCATTGCAGCCATTGTGCAGGGGTTTAACTCACCCACGCCTCTTCTTTGGGTAATAGGTGCTGTGTTGGTGATCCAGGCTGTCATGAATATCGGATGTATGGGCGGTGCCTGTGTTGTTCCGCAAAACAAACAACAAATTAAGCAAGTAAATAAACATGAGGAATCTCTTTAAAAAAGCAAGCTGGGTTTTGCCGGGATTGCTGTTGGGTGCTGTTGGCGGTTTCTTCTATTGGAAATTCTATGGTTGTGATGGCACCTGCCTTATCACTTCAAGTCCGGTACGAAGTATGATTTATTTTGGAGTAATGGGAGCTGTTGCCAACAGTATGTTTAAGCCGAAGCAAAAGGAAACAAAACAGCCAGGCGAAGTTTCAAACAACAATTGATTTTATCCGTTTCTTTCTTCTGTATCTTAGAAAAGCATCGCATTACAATGTAATATTTATCACATAATTCCGGCAGGTGGAATTCTACCTTGCATGAACTTAAACGACACAATCATGAACCTCATTGAGTTTATTAAACAACCGTGGCCATGGTACGTTGCCGGTCCGCTGATTGGGTTAACGGTACCCACACTGCTCATCATTGGTAACAAAACCTTTGGTATCTCTTCTTCGCTGCGGCATATCTGTGCGGCATGTTTACCGGCGAAAATTCCTTTCTTCAATTACGATTGGAAAAAAGAAGTCTGGAACTTGTTTTTTGTAGGTGGAATTTTATTAGGCGGAATTATTGCATTTCTGTTCCTGCAAAATCCTGAGCCAATGATCGTGAACTCAAACCTGAGTGCTGAACTGGCCACGTATGGTATTACCAATTACGATTCTCTTGTTCCTACCGAAGTATTTAGCTGGAGCAGCCTGTTTACCCTGCGTGGTTTTATAATGATGGTAGTGGGCGGATTCATGGTTGGTTTTGGGACACGCTATGCGGGTGGCTGCACCAGTGGCCATGCCATTATGGGGCTTTCAAATTTGCAATGGCCTTCATTAATCGCAACCATCAGTTTTATGGTGGGTGGTTTTATTATGGCAAACCTTATTCTCCCATTTATTCTTAAACTCTGATAACTCATGGAACAAAATAAAAATACAACACAAGAGGAATTGCTGGTTGAGCAAAAGCACCATGAGTTCCTTACCGAGAATACTGATTTTGAAATGCGTTCGCTGGATGCAACCTGCTTCAACGAATCGGAACTTCAACATCCCTGGTGGCATAATTTCAAATATGCATTTGTAGGGTTATTGTTTGGTATCCTGTTCATAAAAGCTGAAGTTGTTTCCTGGTTCCGTATCCAGGAAATGTTTCGACTGCAGAGTTTTCACATGTATGGCATCATTGGTTCGGCAGTAGTGGTAGGTATCATCAGCGTATGGCTTATTAAAAAATTCAAGATCAAAACCATTTATGGTGAACCGATCGAGTTTGTAGATAAGAAATTCAACAAAGGTCAAATTTATGGCGGTTTGCTGTTTGGTTTAGGCTGGGCTGTTACCGGCGCATGTCCGGGACCGTTATTTGCACAGATCGGAAGCGGTGCTACTGTTATTGCAGTTACACTATTGAGTGCAATTGCGGGCACATGGGTGTATGGGAAATTCAGAAAGCAACTGCCACATTAAAATAATTATAAGTAAAAGTGAATACACAAAAGACCATACTTGTATTTATCATCCTGTTGTTATTGATTACAGCTACACAGTTTAGCTGTAACGATTCAGGCAAAGGACGTTCAGCAGCAAGTGACTCCACCCTGCAGCAAACTGTTTGGATGGGGCCGCCTGCTAACCAGATTCCTTATTATTCAAGAGAAGATGGGAAACTCATCTGGTATGGTCATGAACTGATCGCTAATACTTCGAAATATCTCGGTCCAAAAGGTTCTGTTATGCAGATCACCAATGGAATGAACTGCCAGAACTGTCATTTAGATGCCGGTACAAAACCATGGGGGAATAACTATGGTGCGGTTTATACAACGTATCCGAAATTCAGAGATCGTTCCGGCGGTACTGAAACCATTTACAAACGTGTGAACGATTGCATGGAACGTAGTTTGAATGGAAAAGCACTCGACAGTAATTCAAAAGAGATGCAGGCCATTTATGCTTACATCAAATGGCTGGGCGAAGATTTGAAGAAAGGCGATAAGCCTAAAGGTTCAGGTATTGTTGAACTTCCATACCTCAACCGTGCTGCTGATCCGCAACAAGGAAAAACAGTGTATGTACAGAAATGCCAAACCTGTCATGGTGTAAATGGTGAAGGATTATTGAACATGGAAGGGAATGCGTATGCCTACCCACCATTATGGGGCAAAAACAGTTACAATAGCGGCGCTGGTTTATTTCGTTTATCTCGCTTTGCAGGTTATGTAAAAAACAATATGCCGCAGGGAGCTGATTATCATGCGCCGCAACTGAGCGATGAAGAAGCATGGGATGTAGCAGCATTCGTCAATTCACAACCACGCCCATCAAAAGATCTAAGTGCCGATTGGCCCGATATTTCAAAGAAGCCGATCGATCATCCATTTGGCCCATATGCTGATTCATTTACTGAACAGCAACATAAATATGGCCCTTATGGCCCCATCAAAGATTACAGGGAGCAACAAAAAAAATCCGTTTCTCAAAAATCAAAGTAAACGATTGCAATGCCAGACACAAACATTACTCACCTGAACAATTGTTCATGCAGCAGTTGTTCAGATGATCAACAAATCACACCCATCTCTCAAAACTCAAGAAGAGATTTTTTTAAATCAGCATCGGCTATTGCTGCCGGCGCCGTATTGCCCGCATCGATTGTAAATGCAATCAGCGGCGATGAATATCATGCAAATGAACTGTTCGGAAACAAAGCCGTAAAAGATGGTAAAGCAAAAGTGGTTACACTGTTGCATACATCCGATATACATGCACAACTCCACACACACGATGAATTCTTTTTTGAAAACGGAAAAGCCGTTTATAAAAAACGTGGTGGTTTTGCTGTGTTGAAAACGATGTTGCGCACACTCAAAGCACAAAATC
>CAYMSG010000028.1:0-17363 GCA_964392955.1 uncultured Chitinophagaceae bacterium
TGATGACGCTTTACACGTTGTTCAAAATCATTGTCCCACACTTTAGCGGTAGCTACATACACAGGATTATTGCTGAGCGCCAATACACGTTCCTGCGCATACCTGCTTTTACCACTGCGTGCACCACCTGTAATAAAAATGATCATGCTGTTTATTTTTTAAGTCCATACGGACAATGCCTGCATCCGCTTTTGCAGCAATATCCTCTGCGTAAATGATGCCAGGCAGTAAATACAAAATAGCCGTTCTCCATATAATAATCGATTCCTTCCACCATCTGCTTGCCATTGCGAGGAAGATCTTTGGCTTTATTATCGTTCAATGCTTTTTCAACCGTCATTGTTGACACATACGCATCGATTTTTTCTTTTGTTGCCTGGTGAAGACATTGTAGGCACATGCAGTTGATCACCAGATCGGGAGTAAACAGTGGCGGGTAGATATTACACCAGCAACCTCCTTCGGGTCCATCGGAACCACAACCAAACTCAACGCCACATTTGCTGCATGTTTTTACTCTTGTCATTTCAACGGTTGCTGTATAGATCTTTCTGTTCTGTAAATAAAGTGTACCTGCTTTTTAATTGTTGCAGACAATTGCGGCATAAACAATCGGAAAATTGTTTGGTAATAAATGCTTCTTCTTCCACACTCAATTCAATACCGTAGCATTGGCAGTTGGTAATATCGCCTACTCTGCATTCGAAAGGCGTATTACAACGTGGACAGTTTTTTCGTTCATGCTTGCACATAGTGATCGCTGTTTGAAAAATGAAAAACTTTTTGTTGCAGATGCGCAGGTACACGAAACAATGATGGATGAAACAATGCTGCCAGCAGTTCAATACCATCAACTAAAGTTGAGGCAGATGGTTGTGTAAACAGATCGTAATCACAGATGTGCACCGCATTTGTTTTCACTGCTTCCAGTTGCTGCCATTCTTTTTTTGAAGTAAGCAGGTGTAATTCTTCTTTTGTACGTTCAACCGTAAAACCACAAGGAGCAATTACTAATACTTCAGGATTGTATTTCACAATTTTGTCCCATTGTGTAACAATACTGTCGCCACCGGGATTACTGAGCATATCAATACCTCCGGCCTGTGCAATCTGAAAAGGGATCCAGTGCCCGCAATTGTAAATAGGTTGTATCCATTCCATCAGCAGTACACGTTTCAACGGCATGTGATGGCGACGGAGTTTATCAAGAATATGAACAGTTCGTTTTTGTAAACCGGCGAGATAATGATAGGCCGCTGATTCATGACCGAGAGCTGTTGCAATGGTTACAGCTGTGTAATACACATCATCAAGTGTTTGCGGTGTAAGTGTAACCAGCTTTGGTTGTTTATCTAATTTAGCAACGGCTGCAGCAGTACAGGCAGTATCGATCTGGCATACTTCGCACACATCCTGTGTAAAGATTACATCGGGTTGTATATTTTGCAGTACATCTTCATCTACATAATACAAGCTTCTGCCTTCTGCTTTGCTGGCCGAAAATATTTTGTCGATCTCATCGCTGCTGTAATTTTTTCCTTCCATTACACAACGCACCACTTTTTGCTTTTCTTCCAAAGCAGTGTGCGGACATTCAAATGTTACGCCATGCAGTAAGTGTTGCAAACCCATGTCGTAGATCATTTGCGTGGCGGCGGGTAAAAAGGAGCAGGCTTTCATAATGAGTGATGAATGATCAGTAATGAGTGTGAATATAATTAAGCAGTTTGCAGGGATGGCTTGTTTGCCTTCATCCATTCAAATGCACCAAACATAATGCCACTGTAAACCAATGTGCTGATCAAAAAGTTTTTCATGTAAGGTGCTCCCTGTGCATAACATTTAAGTAAGCTGGCAAAACTGTGATCCATTGTTTGCCCGGTTGTAATATCGGTGCAGCCAAACAGGAACACACCAAAGTCAACCACCAGCCAGTAAACAAGTGTACCTGCAATACCGGTAAGGGCAACATTTGTTACGTTCACTTTTTTCAGGGATAAACGACCCAATAACACGATCAATACAAAACCACCATATACCCAATACCAGCTGCCATACATAATACCGTATTGCCTGTTGTACACGAAGATGTTAATGATAAGATCACTTAACAAAAGTGTGACCAAAGGAAAACCAAATGCTTTCCAGTTTTTGGTAAAATAAGCACCACCAAACAAACCCATAGCACCAATAGGTGTGAAGTTGCTTAACGGACCTAACTGTGCCGCATTGGGAATACGCAAAGCGGCAACAACAATTATAATGATTGCCAGGATTGCAAAACGGGGATTGATCTTTTGTGACATAGCTGTGAATTGTGAATTGTGAATGGTGAATGGTCAATAAGGAGTGATGAAAATTTAAAGTTGTTATTTAATTCACCATTCACAATTGACCATTCACCACAGTTATTAAAGATAAAAACGAATTCCTCCCATAAAATTTATACCTGGTGTGCTGTAACCCAACACTTCCACATAGTTTGTATTCAGCAGGTTTTTACCATCGGCAAATACAACAAGTTTATTCTTTAAGAAACTGTATTCTGCATGCACACCCCACAATAAATAGCTATCAAGATTTACCTGTGTTGAAGGCCATGTACTGAAATCCATATCCGTACGTTTGCCATAGTTGTAAACATTTGTGCTGACAAAAAATGAAGGCGTAACCTGGTAACTGATAGTTGCACCAAATGAATGTTTAGGACGACGCAGCAAGTTGAAATAGCTGGTATCTTTTCCACCCGCACCTTTCGTTGTTACTTCACCATCGAGGAAACTATAATAAGCAGCCAGTTTTAATTTATTGTTGAACTGAATTGTTGGTTCAATTTCAAAACCATGATCATCCTGCTTGTCATAGTTTTCGTACCTGGATGTGTAAATGATCACATCTTTGTTATGACGGTTGAAGTACACTGCACGAACAGAAATTTTATCATTGAGCAGTGATGTTTGCACACCTGCCTCAAATGTTTTTGAATATTCAGGTTTCAGGTCAGGATTTGCACCCCATGCGCCATACAAAGCTGTGATGCTTGGAGCACGAAAAGCAGTAGCATAGTTTACAAACAGCTTCGTGTTTTTATTCAACACGTATGATGGATTGATGCTGTAAGTAAAGTTGTTGCCAAACTGAGAATGTATATTGTAACGTCCACCGGCTTCAAGATAAAAACCACCGAGGTTTTGCAGAAACAAACTCAGATACGGGCTGTTGATGTGCACATTTGAATCAAGATTCTGCTGGTAACGGTTATCAATGCCCGCCAGCAACTTTACCTTCGGTGAAATTTGATAATAGCCAAAAAGATCAACGATTTTATTGGTGCCTTTGTAGGCTGTTGGTCCCCAGGCTTCGCTGTTAAATGTGCGATCCATTTCATCGTAACTGAAGTAAGAACGACCGCCTGCTTTTTCTGTTTTTACTTCCACAGCTGAACCGGCAGTAAATAATGATGATGTGTAATTGTTGGCTGCATCAGTAAACGAACCATCATCATACCCGCCTTGGAAATAACTATATCGGGCAAATGGTTGCACTCGTATGTGTTTTGTAACAGGTGCATCGGCACTAAAGTTAATAGCGTTGTTGAGGAAACCATCTTTGTCAAAATTGCCTGTACCTGTTTTATCAATTGCTTCAGAAATGCCTTTTGATTCGTTGTGCGAAAAAGAGAAATTGTAATTTACTTTTTCAGCAGTACCACGTACACCTGCTGTGAACTTATACGTATCGAAGGAACCTGCAGCTGCCGTACCATAAAACTGTGCAGGCTTAGATGCGCCACGTTTTGAAATGATGTTGATAACACCTGCCACGGCATCGGAACCATAGTTGGTCGATTGTGCGCCTTTTACAATTTCAATACGCTCAATCTGATCAATTGGCAGCAAACGCAGATCAAATGCACCTGCAAAGGAAGGATCGTTTACAGGGATACCATCAATTAAAATAACAGTATAACCATTACCTGCACCACGCATAAAAATACTTTTGTCTTTACCCGGGTTGCTGGTTGCACCGTTCACAACAATACCCGCCTGTTCGGTTAAGAGTTGTGCAAGATCTTTTCCTGCACTCTGTTCAATGGTTTTGCGGTTAATGACAGTCGTTACTTTACCGGTTTCAAGAATACGCTGGTTTACTTTGTTAGCGGTAACCACTACTTCGCTCAACGATTTTGATGTGCTGTCCTGTGCACTTAGCTGACTGCTGATGAATAATCCGGCAGCCACTACAAATAAGTTCTTTTTCATTTTTTTATAAAAAATGTTTTGTTGTGACTGCTTTCAGAAAAAGAAATAGAAAATATAATAGCGTTTCGCCGTTACATCTCCTGCCTTTCACCCGAAAGCAAATGATTGTTAATCTGTACCGGCAGGTCTTCTGGCTCAACGATCAACTCAATAAGCCTTCCCGAATTTTATTCAGTGGCAAAGTAGATTGAGATGTTGCCTTACTCCCCTTCAGGGGTTGGGGGCATCGCTTTACAGCTACGGGGATAGCGCCGGATTTACACCGGACTTCCCTTTTAATCCCGACTATGAACATCGGAAACCGTTACGGCAGCAAAAGTAGGGGAGCTGTTGTGCAGTTGCAAATTTGTTTTGATTGAATTGTTCACATGCTATCTGAATAAATAAAAACACAGCAGACGAAAAGAAATATTATCTCTTTGCATGTATTTAACAATTGCCTTATACGCACTGGACAATAGCATCGTTATTACTGCAACCTCCTGATCTCTCTCTATTCGCAATATTCCAGACAAGGCTTATCAGAAACATTGTTCGTTACCACTTAAACCAATGTTTATGATCCGTTTCATCAGCAGGCATGTTCTTGTTTTGATCAGTTTATGTACACAGGTAAATGCACAGGTCAAACAACCAAGGTTTGAAGCAGGTGCTGCAGTGGGTACCTTTATTTACCAGGGTGACCTTACACCTGATCGTTTTGGTTCGTGGAAAACCATGCGGCCGGGATTGGCACTGCATGGCTCTCTCCTGTTAAATAAGACGATGGCCGTACGTTTGCAATTATCCATCGCATCCCTGCACGGCGATGATGCAAAGTATAACAGTCCTGCCTTTCGTCAGCAACGCAATTTTAATTTTCGAACATCTTTGATTGAACTGTCGCCACAGTTTGTTTGGAGTCCGCTTGGTTGGGCCGATGCGGGCAAACAATTATCGCCGTATGTATTTGGTGGTGCTGCGTTAAGCTTCGTTCGCATCCGCAGAGATGCAAGTGCCTTCAATGCGGCCTATTTTGAAGCGGAGCCGGAATTGTTAACAAACCTCGCCACCGATCTTTCCACACGTACACCAAGGGTGATGCCAGTTGTTCCTGTTGGTGCAGGGATCCGGTATTCCATTTCACCAACCATTGTATTGAATGCCGAAGCTTCGTATCGTTTTTCATTTACAGATTATCTGGATGGTTTTAGTCGAGCAGCCAATCCTGACCGAAATGATCATTACTATAATATAGGAGTGGGGTTGATCTATCGTTTCGGCAGAAAGAATAGTTGGGATTGTCCGCCGGTACGATAAAGGTTGATACCGGCAGGTTGTAAAAGCAGTTTTTTAAATATACAAATTAGCTTTACAGGCCTTTTCTTAGTTTCTTGTTATTGATAAGCTTTAATTTGTAGTTCATTTGAACAGAATACTGCTTATGCATTTTCACTACAAACGGGTAGCTGCTGAAACTGGTTTTGTAATTGTCATGTTACTGCTGCTGATCGGAATCGCACAGAAACTGTTCCATTTTAGTATTACAAACGATGAAGCATACTCGTTTTACCTTGTGAAAACGAATTATATCAATGCATTGGTGGGAACGGCAAATACGCATTGGATCAATTCGGTGTTCATTAAACTGGAAACACTTGTATTGGGTAATGAAGTCTGGATGTGGCGTTTGCACCTGCTGTTTTTCTTTCTGCTTTATTTATTAGCGGCCCGAGCCATTGCAGTCAGCTACTTTAACGGATGGTGGACATGGATTGTTTTTTTATTGCTTGTTGCCAATCCTTATCTCAACGATTTCTTTTCAATTGCCCGAGGGTATGGTCCGGCAGTAGCATGTATGAGCTGGGCTGTTTATTTTTTTGCAAAGAATTTTCAGCAATATAATAAGCGTACATTTTTATTTGCCTGCTCATGTGCAGCACTGGCCGTGCTGAGTAATTATACATTGTTGTATTTCTTTTTGCCGGCGGGGCTGGTTGTAGCTGCCGTTATTCTGAAAAAGCAACTGCATGGGTTTGTAATACGTGAAAACAAAACAGCATTCGTAGTTGCAGCAGGTACTTTTTTGTTTGCAGTTGCAAATCTTCTGTTTATAAAGTTTTATACTGGCGATCTTGAAACCGGTGGTGATACATCGTTGCTGTACGATACCATTGGATCACTCATAAAAAACACCTCGTATGGGTACGTAACTGAAACTCCGGTTGCAGCAGGTTGGATATTGTTCCTGGTATTTGTTTTTCTGCTTTCATTTGCTGGAGCGAATTACCATTCAACAAATAAAATCGGTCTTTTTCATTTTGTAACGTTTACATTGGCGGGGGCACTTATGATGGGTATTGCTTTTCACTTGCTCTTTCAAACGCCGTACAACGAAGGACGGACAGCAGTTTATTTGTATCCATTGTTTATACTGTCTTTCTGTTCAGGTATCGTTTTAATGGTAAAGCAGCTGCAGTTGAAAAAAGGGATCGCTGTTTTAATATTCGGTTGCAGTGTTGCAGCAACAGCATTTTCAATAAAAGCAGCTTATACAGGTGGTTGCTTTGAAACAAGAGACCAGGTGGGTATTGACCAGGTGATGTTGAAATTAAAAAACCGTTACGCACCTTCAACTACTATTGCACTGCCTTCCTGGCATTTTGGGGTACATGCTAATTATTATCAATTATTGTATCCAGATGCGTATACGTTCCGCACACGTAAGTATGAATATCCGCACACGAGCACGCATACTGATTCTGTTATCAACATCATGAAGCAATGTGATGAGGTGGTATTGTATCCGGCCGGCGATACGACGGTTTTACATAAAGCCGGGTTTCGGTTTACAAATGTTGAAATCCTGAAAAACAGTGATGTGGTAATTTTGAAGCCGGAATAACCCATTTCAATTACAACATGAAACTAGATGGTGTAGCTTTTTTTGAAAACCTGACGAACATCAGCTTCTGAAATTTATTTCAACAGGCATACGCCGATACTTTTGTGCCGGTTTAAAAAACGGCAACCATGTTACTACTCACAAAAATTTTCGATTTTGAAACAGCACATGCAATCGATGGTTACAATGGCATGTGCAAAAACATTCATGGTCATTCGTACCAGTTACATGTAACAGTTGGTGCGGTTGTGAATGAAGATGTATTTCTGCCGGCTCCCGGTTTTCTGCTTGATTTCAAAGATCTGAAGAGCATTGTACAAAAAGCAGTGGTAGAACTGTTTGATCACAAGCTGGTACTGTCGCACAACTATATTGCCCGGCACCCGGAAGTAAATGATCAGGAAAACCTCGTTGCCTGGGAAGCCGAACCAACTGCTGAAAATTTATTGCTGTTTATGAAACGGGTCATCCGTAATGAACTGCCAGCCGAACTGAAACTTGTAGAACTCCGCTTGTACGAAACCAAAAATTCATATGCTACCTGGAAAGAAGAAGTGGAAGTGTATCAAGGGATACTTAGTGATAAGTAAAAGTCTTTTTGGCAGATCCTTCGTTCCTCAGGATGACAGCTTTGTTCTGCTGTATACGAATGATGAACAGTAGCACTACGATCAGCTAAGTTGTCTTTCCGACGAAGGAGGAATCTGTTCGGCTTATTTTTACTTTCTCTTCCCCCAAAACATTGCTACCCCAACCGCATAATTCCTCCCTGGTGCAACATTATAAAAACGATTCACCGCAGCATTAATATCATTCCCCAAGCTGTACACCTCATTCAACAAGTTATCGCCGCTTACAAACAAGTCGAAGCGGAAACCTTTTGTATACACTTGCTTAAAACCAATACGTGCCGCCAGCAAATGAAAATCGTTGCCGTAAAACGTGTTGGCATCATTTAATGGTGTTTTGCTGTTGTACGTATAGGTAAGATTAGCGTAAACGCCGGGTTTCAACAGCAGATCAACACCTGCCGAAAACATATTATCGGGTACGCTGGGTAATTTTTTGCCGCTGAAGTCGTTGGTCAGCTGTTTAAAGTCCTGGTATGTAAAATCGTTCAACGTATAACTTGTCCATACAGAAAGATTCGATACAAACTGCTTTGCATCATCCACAACAATGTAACGTACATTGGCTTCAATGCCCTGCTGTTTGGTGCGACCTGCATTTACAAAAAAATCAGCACCGCCTGCATCCCTGCGTTGTACAATGGTATTGTTGAGTTGAAAATAAAATGCATTCACATCCACAAACAATTTCTGCTGGTAGCTGTAACGTACACCGGCTTCATAATTCCAACCTTCTTCTGCATTTAAGTCAGTAGAAATTACACCTGTACTAGGTAATACTTCAGCAGAAGTAGGCGCAGAAAATCCTTTTGCCACCGATGCATACAATGATAAACTGTTGCGGAATTTTTTCAGCAATGAAATACGTGGTGCAATTTCATTCGCATAGGTTCTGCGTTGTGGGCTCAATGGAAATTTATTCAGCCTTGTAATTTCAATGCGGTTCTGGTTACTGCTAATACCGGCAGTAATGATCCAGTCGTTCGGTAATTTCCAATCGGCTTGCGCAAATACACTCCATAGAAACGGGTTCACTTCGTCTTCGGTTTGCAGACTGTCGCTGCTGCCATTTACATTTCTGTACACACGAATGTTGTACCAGCCACGTTGCAATTCTGCACCTGCCACCAGTTTCAATTCACCCAAACCAACAGTGGGCGTGTAAGCAAAGGTTGTTCGTCCGCCGGTATGTGGTTCGCTGCGGCGTTCGTAATTACGAACGGTTGGATTGGCAAATTGCGAAAATGCTCCATACACCGATGTGGTGTTTTTGAAATTGGAAGTGATGTTGTAATCATAACTCACACCGGCTAAAAAACTTTTTTGATTCACGCTTGCATTGGCCTGTGCACTGGATGGTGTTGCGCCTACACGTGGGCGTGCCTGTTTGGGATTGGCAGCAAATTCAGCAGGCGTTAAACCGCCCGGTGTCTGGTACGAAAGATCAGCATACATCAGGTACGTACGGATGCTTTGCTTTTCATCAATGCTAAAGCGGCTGTCCCAGGTAAACACACTGCGGTCGAGTCTTGTCCAGTCACGGTAACCATCGCTGTGCAGTTTGGTAAAGCCGATGGTCTGCTGACTTTTTCCTTCGCCAATGCGTGCGTATACATTCGTATTCTGCAAACCAAAACTCCCAAAGCTGTAATCAACTCCCACACCAGCCGGTTGATTATTGTTGTTTGTTTTGATCAATACAGCACCGCCACTGCCGCCACCATACAAACTGCCCGACGGCCCTTTCAACACTTCAATGGAATTGATATTATAAAAGCCGAGCAAATTCATATAGGTTGAACCGCCGGGTTCTGTAAACGGAATATCGTTGAGGTACACTTTTACATTACGTACACCAAACGGCGAACGCAGGGAACTGCCACGAATGTTCAACCGGTAACTGCCGGGACTGCGTTCTTCCATCCGCACACCCGGTGCGGTATTCATAGCCGAAACTATCGAAGCAGGAGCAAAACGGTTGAGTTGTTTGTTACCGATATAACTTACAGCAGCCGGAACATCCATCAACTTACGGTTCTGTTCAAACGCAGTAATCACTACTTCATCTAATTCTTTGGAAGTGGAGTCGGTTTGGGTTTGGGCAAAGGAAGAAACTGCAAACGTTGTTGCAGCAAGCAGAGTCAGTAATTGGTTCTTCATAACGTAAAAATAAGGAACAAGAAGCAAGGGACAAGAAGCAAGGCACAAGAAAGAAAATCCAAAAACCAAAATCCAAAGCCTAATAGAAACCACAACCGGAAACCTGCAATCTGCAACATATCCTGAATCCGAAATCAACCATCCGAAATCAGCCATCCTTTCCCTATCTTCAACGCCCAAGAAAAAGCATGAAAACTTCAATCAACAAACTCAACCTGTTTTCCTTTACCATGATCGTTGTGGGATTGGTAATTGGCATGGGTATTTTCCGTACCGCAGCTACCAGTGCCAAAGATGCGATCGATCCATCCGTTTATTTCAGTGCATGGCTGGTGGGCGGTTTGGTGGCGCTGTGTGGTGCATTAACGTATGCAGAGATCGGCAGCCGTTTTCCTGTAACCGGCGGTTATTACAAAGTGTTTGCACAGGCGTATCATCCAAGTATTGCGTTTGCCATTAACTGTTTGATCCTGGTGAGTAATGCTGCAAGTTTGAGTGGTGTGGCTTTGATCGGCAGCGGTTATTTATTAAAATTGGTTCCCGGCGAATGGACCGATATACATAAAGCATTGGTCAGTTGTGTGGCCATCGCCATCTTTTATTTCATTAACCTGCGTGGGTTGAAGTTGAGTTCCATGGCGCAGAATATTTTAATGATCATCAAGATCGGGATGGTGCTTGTGCTGATCGCTGCTTTGTTCTTTCCGGACAAATATGCAGTACAGGAAACAACAACAGCCGTAACCACTTTCAGTACGATGGATTGGATCAAAAGCCTGGGTGTAAGTTTGATCGCAGTTTCGTTTACCTATGGCGGATATCAGCAAACCATCAACTTCGGGAATGAAGTCCAGAATCCTACCAAAAATATTCCACGTGGTATTTTTATGGGTATTGCTGTAATCATTGGATTGTATTTACTCGTGAACCTGAGTTATTACAATCTTGTTGGCTTTCAGCAAATGAAAGGCGAACGTGAAATTGCGTACGTGGTAATTGACAAAATATTTGGCTCCACCGGTGCCACCGTTTTTTCTGCCTTTTTATTTTTGGGTGTACTGGCCTATGTAAACGGATTATTGATGAGTAACCCCCGTGTAATGTATGCCATGGGCGATGACGGCAGCTTGCCGAAGATATTTGCCAGGCAAAATGAAAAGACAAATGTGCTTACGTTTTCATTAACCATTTTTGCTGCACTCTGTATCATTATTTTATTTTTTGCACAGGAGTTTGAAAAGATATTGGCCTTTACCATTTTTCTTGATTGTTTCGGAATGGTGTTGAGCAGTGCTACCATTTTCTGGTTCCGGAAAAAAACAAAACATTTAGATGGTACCGGTATTTATAAGATGAAACTCTTTCCGTTACTGCCACTCATTTTTATTGCGGCGTACTTATTTGTAGGAACAAGTATTGCTATTGCTGATCCATCGGCAGCGTTAACAGGGCTGGGCGTATTACTCACATTCATCATCATCTATTTTATTTTTCACCGAAAAAAATAATCGTATGCTGCAGAAACTCCGCACAGTTATTTATCATACCAATGATCTTGCCGCTGCAAAAAGCTGGTACACTTCACTCACGGGTAAGGAGCCTTATTTTGATGAAGTGTTTTACGTGGGATTTGATATCAATGGATTTGAATTAGGACTTGACCCTGATATGAGTAAAACACAAACCGGCAATCATAGCATTGCTTATTGGAGTGTTGATGATATGCAGGCAGCTGTTGAAAAGGCAGTATCACTTGGTGCGAATATTATTGATCCTGCGCACAATGTTGGCGGCACAATAGAAGTAGCAATTGTAGAAGACCCATTCGGTAACCATATCGGTTTTATAACCGGGGCATAATTTTTTATTATGGACTTATCATACATCCTCAACGAACTGGGCGAAGATCGTGAGCATTACTTCAATGCCATTGCGCCACCCATTATACAGACAAGTAATTTCCGTTTTCATAAAGTAGATGAGCTGCGGGCTGCTTTTGCCGACGAAATGAGTACCTATCTCTACAGTCGTGGATTAAATCCAACGGTTGATATTCTGCGAAAAAAACTGGCAGCATTGGATGGGGCGGAAGATTGCCTGGTATTCAACAACGGTGCTGCTGCCATCTTTGCGGGTGTACTGGCCAATGTAAAAGCAGGTGATCATATTGTAAGTGTCAGCAAACCTTATACCTGGGTGCAACGCATGTTTGATGTCATTCTTCCACGCTTTGGCGTTACAACTACGTATGTAGATGGAAGGGATGCCAACAATTATTTTAACGCCACAAAGCCCAATACTACTTTTTATTATCTGGAAAGTCCGAACAGCTGGGATTTTGCTTTGCAGGATATTGCAGCCATTGCAGCGTATGCAAAGCAGCATAATATTGTTACGCTGATCGATAACAGTTACTGTACTCCTTTGTATCAAAAGCCGATTGAAATGGGCATTGATCTGGCCATGCAAACTGCTACCAAGTATATCGGCGGACATAGCGATACGCTGGGCGGCGTACTCAGCGGCAGCAACGCCATGATCAAAAAAATATTCGACAGTGAGTACCTCAATATTGGCAGCGGCATCCAGCCTTTCAATGCCTGGTTGCTTATCCGTGGCTTGCGCACTTTGCCTGCACGGCTGGAACGTATCAACCAAACAACAAAGCAGGTAGTTGACTTTATAAAGCATCATCCGGCAATTAGCAGCATTATCTATCCGTTTGATGAAAGCTTTGCTCAATACCAACTGGCCAGGCAACAAATGCGGGAAGCTCCCGGGCTGGTTACCTTTTATATAAAAGCTCAATCCCGGCAGCAGGTTGTAACCTTTTGCGAAAGTTTGCAACATATACAAATGGCGGTGAGCTGGGGAGGTCATGAAAGTTTGCTGTTGCCGAAGTGTGCCGGCATACAGGATGCGGACTTTGATGCAGCAAATCCCGAGCACCAGATGATCCGGTTGTATGTTGGTTTAGAGGAAGCGGCGTACCTGATCAGCGATCTGCAACAGGCATTTGAAAAAGCAGGTTTGGGCCGGGTGAATTGAATTATCTGAGAAAACTCAACCCATCCTGTTTCCGCTGGTCAAAAATCAATAAATTCGTGCCCCAAACGTCACTATATTGTCACTTTAAACTATATATGAAGAAGATTACACCGGTTTTACTCTTATCATCTCTCCTTATTTTTTGTGGAACCACACTCAAGGCCCAGGAAAAATGGGATCTCGTTCGTTGTGTAGAGTACGCCATCGCCAATAATATATCAGTACGCCAGGCCGATGTACAGGCACGACTGGCTGAGCTTACCTTCAAACAAAGTAAGCTTTCGCAATATCCTAATGCCAACTTTACAACTTCAACGGGTACAAACTTTGGTCGTGCGGTAAACCCTACAACAAACTTGTTTGAAAACACAACCTTGTTGTTCCAGCAATATGGACTAAACGTAAATGCGTTGTTGTTTAACTGGAACAGTGTGAAGAACGGTATTCTCAGTTCAAAATACAATGCAGCAGCAGCTAATGCTTCTATTGAGAGTACAAAAAATGATATTGCTCTATCAGTAGCTACCACTTACCTGCAAGCCTTACTTGCAAAAGAGCAGGCAAAAATTGCTGAGGTACAAATGCAATTAACAAGGGCTCGTTTAACCGATACCAGGAAGCGGGTAGATGCAGGTTCGTTACCTGAATTGAATGCTTTGGAACTGGAATCGCAATATGCGGCTGATAGTGCAAATTATATCAATGCATCAACCACTGCACAGCAAACGCTGCTTACATTAAAAGCAACACTCAACCTTGATGCTGCGCAGCCATTTGATATTACCGAGCCGCCTGTTGCCATGATTCCGGTAGAAAATATCGGCGACTTACAACCAGATGTGGTTTATAACATGGCATTACAAACACAACCACGGCAACGTGTAAATGATCTCCGGATCAAATCGCTTGAAGCAAATGTAAAATCGATCCGTGGACAATTTTATCCATCCATTTCCGCTTTTGGTGGATTGGGAACCAACTTTGCCAGCCCTAACAGCAGAATCAGCGGATTTACGTTCAACGGGTATAGTCAACCAACACCTTCATCTCCCATCGTAAATGTTGGTGGAACTAACTATTTTGTTCAAACGCCCGACATAGATGTGATACAGTCCAAAAAGGGATTTGGTGAAATGTGGACTGGATGGGGCAATCAAATGAACCAGAACTTCCGTCAGAATATTGGCATTCAAATTTCAGTTCCCATTTTCAACGGAGCAACTACACGTACCAATTACAACCGCTCAAAACTTGATCTCCAAAATGCAAAGCTGGTAAAAGAGCAGGCCGACATGCAGTTGAAAAATGATATTTACCAAGCATACAACGCAGCAGTAAATGCTATGCAACGGTACAACGCCAGTAAGAAAACACTGGAAGTAGCTGAGCGTGCCAGTGTGTTGGCGCAGAAACGTTATGAGGCAGGTTTGCTGCAAACCATTGAACTGATCACGAACCAGAATAATTTATTCCGTGCACGCATTCAAAATATTTCAGATCAGTTTGATTATGTGTTCCGCATGAAAGTACTGGAATTTTATAAAGGACTTGGTATACGTTTGTAATTGCATCACTATTTTAAATAAGGACTTAATAACCGAATATGAATAAGAAAATCTGGTGGATCATTGGAATATTACTGGTAGTAGCCACCACCCTTCTCATCCTCAAGAAAAAAGAGATTATTGGCAAAAAGGAAGCAGTAAAAGTTGCAACCGAAAAAATCATCCGCCGCACTATCGTTGAAACAGTAAGTGCCAGTGGTAAAGTGTATCCCGAAGACGAGCGCAAAGTAAGCTCTGATGTAAGCGGTGAAGTGGTTGAAATGTATGTAGAAGAGGGCGATAGTGTGCGGAAAGGTCAATTACTGGCAAAAGTATTTGCTGATGTGTTAACTTCAGCAAAAGACCGTGCTGCATCTGTTGTAAATCAGCAACAGGCACAGGTGGGCAACACAGAAGCAAACCTGAAGGCAGCAGAAGCAAGGTTTAACCAGGCTAAACTGAGTTACGACCGTCAGAAAAAACTCTTTGATGAAAAAGTAATTTCAAGAGCTGAATTTGAGCAGGCCGAAAGTGCTTACCTCACTGCCAAAGCTGACCTGGATGCGGCAAAACAAACCATCCGCAGCGGTAAGGCAAGTGTGCAAAGTGCGCAGGCCAGTTTAACCGAAGCCGAAAAAAATCTGTCACGCACGGGTATCATTTCTCCAATGGATGGCATTATTTCCTTATTGGCTGTAAAAAAAGGAGAGCGTGTGGCAGGTAACAGTTTCAGTTTGGGTACTGAAATTATGCGTGTGGCTGATATGAGTAAAATTGAAGTGCGTGTTGATGTTGGTGAAAATGATATTCCGAAAGTAAAGATCGGCGACAGTGCCATCATTGAAGTGGATGCCTACAACGATCGTAAATTCATGGGCGTTGTTACGCAAATATCCAGCAGCAGTACATCGGCACAATCAGTAGCTGCTACTGCTACGGGCGATGTAACCAATTACAAAGTGTACATCCGCATTGACCAGGCATCGTATGCTGATCTGATCGATCCTGCAAAAGGGAAAAACCTTCCCTTCCGTCCGGGTATGAGCGCCAGTGCCGATATTATGACCACCCGCCAGGAAAATGTAATTGCTGTTCCTATTCTTGCTGTAACAACAAGAGATAAGAACGAAGCAAGTGCTGTGGCGAAAGCAAAAGAGGAAGAAGATAAAAAGAAAGCACAAGGCCAGGAAGTAACCACCAGCAATGCCGTAGTGACCGATGAAATGGAAGAAGTAGTATTTGTGATGCAGGCCGATGGTACAGTTAAAAAAGTGGCTATCCGTACTAATATCCAGGATAACGAATACATTGAAGTAATGAGTGGATTGAAAGAGGGTGATGAAGTGGTGAGCGCTCCGTACAACACCATCAGCAAAACCCTGAAAGACGGGATGAAAGTGATGGTGGTACCTAAAGACAAGGTGTACGAAGAAAAATAAATTCGAAAAAAAGTATAGCTAAAATCCCGCCAACAGGCGGGATTCTTTATTTTAGATGAACTGAAAATCAACGGCTTGAAAAAAGAAGAACAGAATCAACGATTTGCTATCATCGGAAGCGGCAGTTTTGCCACGGCCCTTGCCAAAATCCTGAATGGAAATGGGGTACATCTGCATTGGTGTGTACGCAATCAACATATTATCGATCATGTAAAAAAATATGGGCATAATCCCAGTTACCTCCGTTCAGCAACGTTTCGTACCGACCTGTTGACACTGCGTACCGATCTCGAAGAAACGATTCAGCAGGCAGACTATATCATTCTCGCTATTCCATCTGCCTATACAGAGCAGGTTCTTGATACATTGCCTAAAGATATTTTTCAGGGCAAAAAAATTATCTCTGCCATTAAAGGAATCATGCCCCGTGGAAATATTTTGCTCAACGATCATCTCAAAAATGAGTTTGGATTTGATGTGAACGATTATTATACCATCATGGGTCCTTGTCATGCCGAAGAAGTAGCATCTGAAAAATTATCGTACCTCACATTCACCGGGATCAATCAAACCACATCACAATGGATCGCCGATCAGTTCCGCAATCATTATATCAATACCGTGATCAATGATGATGTGTATGGTGTGCAGTTTGCAGCGATCTTGAAAAATATTTATGCACTGGGAAGCGGTATTGCACATGGTTTGGAGTATGGCGATAATTTCTTAAGTGTGCTTATTGCCAATGCCGCCGATGAAATGGCCGGCTTCCTGCGCAAAGTGGGTATCCGTAATATGGAAGTAGGTGTACACAAAGAGCCGATACCTGGTGTGCAATTAATGAAAACATCACTCCGTAAATCGGCCAACTATGCAGCCAGTGTGTACATGGGCGACCTGTTGGTTACCTGTTATTCACTGTACAGCCGCAACCGTACGTTTGGGAATATGATCGGGAAAGGCTTTAGTGTAAAAGCCGCCCAACTGGAAATGAATATGGTGGCGGAGGGTTATAATGCCAGCAAATGTTTTTACCTCATCAATAAAGAATTGGGTGCAGATATGCCGATTGCAACGGCCATCTATTCCATACTTTGGGAAAATGTACAACCGGCCGTTGCGTTTGAACAGCTGGAGCAGGTGTTAATTTGAGTTTTATCTACACATCTGAACGATCCCCCGACGTATTCGTGTAAAGAAGCGGAAGTCTTGTTAAAATTTATTCCGGTGCTGTCAGCCTTCTTTTCTATTCGTAACTTCATACAAACAAAAAAAGATGCCTGCTTCTTTCACTGGTTTTGGCGCTTGTGCATTGTTGCTGATGCTGTTGGTCGGCATTATGCAGCACCTGCTTTCAAACAGAAAGCCACGAAAACATTATCTCTGATTTTTTTCTT
>CAYMSG010000029.1:0-17150 GCA_964392955.1 uncultured Chitinophagaceae bacterium
TGCAGGGTATTGTTACGGTAAAATTCTTTGCGGCTTCCGTTATTAAACGTTACTTCCACAATCCGGCAATCGCTGTCAGGGTCACTAAACGGCAGGTTCGCCAGCCAGTCATGCACATTCAGCCGGTTACAGCCACCTGTGCTGCAGCCGCCGTTGCTTTTGCAACCACCCGGTTTACCCGTACTACAACTTTTACAACTCATTATAATGAGAAATTAAATCGTTAAAAAATAAGACAGGAGGATGTAGCAGGCGGCAGAATCTCGATGATGCTTTGGTTGTGTCACTCACTTGTACGCTTTGTTCGCTATGCAGCTGGTAAAGCCTGAAATCCAGTAGATATGTTGAAGATCATTGCCACAAAGCAACGAACAATCAAGTACAAGAGTCGAGACGATTCTGTCTCGATGCAGACCAAAAGCGTCTGCATGCGACGCAACAAAAGACGATCAGTAATTCAAACGCTTACTCACAAAATCCTTCTTTCCAGCTTGACCTTTTCTCTGCTCAAATCCTTTACCACAGGTCAATTCATCAAAAATAGGGATTTATATGCAAAGCTAACAGTTGTGCAGGAGTTGATTGCTTTCCCTGTCATCTCCACGAAGGAGAGATCTGTCGGGAAGAAATACGATTGAGCGGCAGATTCCTCGTACCTCGGACTGACAAAAAACTAGCCCACTTCAATCACCGAATGATTGGCAATAATATGGTAGAGTTTAATGGTAACAGCCATGAACAGCATTTTCGCATTGGCATTGCGTTCAATATGGTAGGCCGCCCGGTCGAGTTCCTGGGTAATGGCCTGCTGCTGACTGATATCGCACAGTTTGTTGAGGCGGATGGCGAAATCTTTTTCCGCTCCGGTGAGTGGTAAATGTTCTTCGCCCATGGTTCGGAGACGAATGCTTTGTTCCAGCAGATGTGTAAAATACCGGAGGAACTGCTTTTGCTTTTCACGCCCCAGTTGGCTGATGGTATCAACCCATTTCACCTGTGCAATGGGTCCGCTCTTGAGCACGGCGTTGAGCCATTCCCGTAACAGCGATTGCCAATCTTCCTCAGCATGTTGAATGAGTTGAAGTGCTTCCCGGTAGTTGCCTTCGCTTACACCGGCAATTTGCATCGCCTGTTCTTCGCTGAGTTTGCTGCGTTGTACAAGGGCGGTGGCCGTATCTTTCAAATCGATGGGTGGAATACGAACCGTTTGGCAGCGACTGAGAATGGTTGGCAACACGAGGCTTTCGTTTTCAGCTACCAATATAAATAAGGTGTTGGCCGGCGGTTCTTCGATCAGCTTCAATAATTTGTTGCCTTCGTTGCCGAGGTATTCAGGCATCCACAACAACAGAATTTTGTATTCGCTTTCAAAACTTTTCAAACTGAGTTTGCGGATAATGTCGGCACATTCGGCGGCGGTAATATTTCCCTGTTTGTTTTCGGCGCCAATAAACTGCAGCCAGTCGTACACATTGCCGTATGGATATTGTTTGATGAACTCACGCCACTCGGTAATATAATCGGTGCTTACAGGTTTATCGCCACTCTTTCGGGGAATCACGGGATAGCTGTAATGGATATCAGGATGAATGTATTGTTCCGCTAACTCCGCACCATGACTTGCAGTTGCGGCCACTGGTTCATCGCCAAACAATCCTGCGGTTACAGCAACGGGCTTGTTTTTTTCGCTTTGCGAAACCACATAGGAGCTGAAGGCAAGTGCAAGGGGTAATGCACCACTTCCTTCCTTACCGATAAAGAGCAATGCATGGCTAAGGCGATTATGATCGACCATTTCCTGCAGTTGCTGAATTACCTGTTGCTGTCCGATAATGTGGCTGAATTGCATGGAGCGAAGATAGGATTTGATGAAAAGAAAAAAGCAGAAGTGAGTTACTTCTGCTTTTCTTATTTACTTTGAAATTTGTTACAACTTACTTGTAATCTCTTCACTCAACGGCGTTACTTTACTTGGAAAGTAAGCAACCAGTTCACCTTTTTCGTTCAATAAAAATTTATTGAAGTTCCATTTCACTTCTGCATCCAATACGCCATTTTTTGCTTTGCTGGTGAGCCATTGGTACAGCGGGTGCATATCATCACCTTTTACACTGATCTTGGCAGCCATCGGGAATGTTACATTGAATGTGCCGGTACAAAATTCTTTGATCTCTGCATTGCTGCCGGGCTCTTGTCCACCGAAATTATTCGCCGGGAAACCAATGATCACCAATTTGCTTTTGTACTGCTGATACAGTTTCTCAAGATCTTCGTATTGTTTGGTGTAACCGCACTTCGAAGCAGTATTAACGATCAGGATCTTTTTTCCCTTATACTTCGAAAAGTCAATGGTGCCTCCATCAATATCGTCAACTTTAAAGTTGTAAACAGTAGGGGGAGCTGTAACAGTTCTATTCACATCGACTGTAAACGCAAACGAAACAAAAACCACAAGGGCCAAAATAAGACGTATCATAAAATTGTGTTGTTTAAGATGAATAACAGGAAACTTGTAATTCTGTTCAAAGATGATGCAAAACTCAACAGCAACGTTGTCCGTTCGTCCTTTTTTACTGCTTTTCGTAACAGCCCAGATCGGGGAGGCCTACCCTTGGCAACCCGTCAAAGTCTGTTGTTAAGGCTGTAACCATTCCTTTATCAATGGCAGGCGATCCGGCTTTTAACCTGAAATTGTAAATACGGCGCACGACATCCACACTGTCAAACTGTGGAACGTTGTTTTTGATCACGTTGTTAAATGTTGTGTTGGAAGGATCGTTTTTGGCACGGTATAAAACATTGTTCAATATTACATTGGCGGCATCGGTTCCTTCTTTTTGTACTACAATTTCATTGTCAACAAAACCTTCATCGCCCCACACAATACTATTGGTAAAGCTTGCATTTAACGGCGAAGTAAAAACCTGATTGTTTTGCTTTACAAAGTTGGTTGCGGTGAGTACCGGATTCTTATGCTCAATAAACGAACTGGAAGCGGTTACGATGGTGCAATGATTGAATTGATAATTGCCGCCATAAATTAAAGCAACATTGCTTCCGCAGTTACTAATGAGGCAGTTGTTGGCAACAATACTTGTGTTAACGCCAAACAAGCCGATATCATAAATATTATCAAGCACACAATTGTTGAGTGTCAATTTTGGATTTGTATTGCTGGAAGGACGCTCCACTACAATTCCCTGGTAAGCATTTCTTATATAGGTGTATGTTAATCGATTGTTGCTGCTGCTGCCACGGAAATAAATACCGGGCCATGCACCGGGGTATTCATTGTACGGTATATCCAACCGGTTGCTTCGAAATACCACACTGTCGGTTTTTGTTCCGTTTACGATCAATGTACCATCAACAATAAACGGAGCATCGGCATTCAAATGAATTCTTGTTCCTTGTTGAATCGTAAGTACAGCATTGGTATCAATGATCATTCCACCAAGAATTACATAAGGTTTATCGTTTGTCCAGTTGATATTGCCTTGAAAAATGGTACTGCGGATATAATTGGCGTTTTGCCCCCATGCTTCCAATTGTTTGAAAGCGGTATTCCCGTTCCATTCTATTTTAATACTGTCCCGCAGAATAAATGGTTGATTGTCGGCATTGGGATTTACGTTCACCCGTACAAATACATAGATGCTGTCGTTGGCTGCTATTTCGATGCCGTTGAATTGTGTTCCCTGGCTGCCATCCACATTTATTTTAAAAACAGAGCTGCTGCCACCCATCAGCTGCAGATTGTTGATATTAATCTTTTGTTTGTTATTGTTCCGGATTAGGAAGAATTGTGTAACTGATCCGGCACTTGTAAATACGGTATCAAATTTTAAACTGTCGGCATCAATGGAAAGTCGGGCTTCTTTGCTGGTAAGTAAATTGTCTTTGCGGCAGGAGCCGGCAAACAGTAGGGTAAAGATCAGCAGTATGGATAAACAGGTTCTCACAAGTTGTAAAAATAAGAACGAAGATCGGAATCGTTCGCTTTTCTGGCTGTTAAACTTCGGTTGATGGTTTATTCGTTACTCGACCAGGCAAGTGTGGCAATGCTCAGCTCAGTATTTTCAGCTTGGGTGATGACGAAGCCACAAGCTTCTAACGTGGCACCGGTTGTAATAACATCATCTACCAGCAACACATGTTTTTGCCGGATCAATTGAGCGTCGCCTAATTCAAAGCTGCCTTCCACATTTTTCAGGCGTTCGGTTCGGCCTTTTTTTGTTTGGGTGTCGGTATAGCGTTTCCGGCGAACGGCTTCTTTCAGCACAGGCAGGTTACAGATGTCGGCTATGCCCTCACATAATAAGGTAGCCTGGTTGTAACCTCTCTTTTTTTCCTTTTCGGGAAACAGCGGCAAGGGAACAAGCGCCTCAACATCGGTAAATCGACCGCTGATTTGGATTTGCAGCCCCATCCAACGACCGAGTTGGCGACCCACTTCCCGGTTTCCACTGTATTTCAGCTGGTGGGTAAGCCGCTGGAGCACCGAGCTCTTTGAGAAATAGTATCCTGCGGCTGCCTTTTTAACAGGTAAACGTCCGTAAAATATTTTTTCGATGGGGTTGCCGGAAAGGCCAAAAAAGCCGGTTTCTGGCAAAATACTGTAACAATGCAGGCAAATGGATTGGTCCTGTTCCAGCAGATCGCTGCCGCATCCGGCACAGGTATGGGGGTAAAAAAGATGGGCAAAATCGTTGAGTAATTTGCGGGTGTTGATCATCAAAGTAAGATACGGAACGAATATAAAAAATGCAATGGGTGCATTTTAATCAACGATACAATTACTTGTATGGACAAACATCTTGCTTATTAAACAAGTGTAGTTGCAGTTGATCTGCGGTATTATTGAAATAAATATTGATAGAGTTCTTCCACTTTCCCCATCGGAATAATTTCAATATTGTATTTCTGCATCATCTTCTTATCCGTTTCTTTTCGGTGACCAAGGTTGTAACGGCTGATGATGATTTTTTCAAAGCCTAATTTCTCTGCCTCGGCAATGCGTTGATCAATTCTGTTCACTGCACGTATCTCGCCACTTAAACCCACTTCACCGGCAAAACAAATATGCGGATTGAGCGGTACATCTTCATAACTCGACAACAACGCACAAAGCACAGCGAGGTCAATGGATGGGTCTTCTACTTTTATACCACCGGCAATATTTAAAAAGACATCCTTCATTCCAAAATGAAAACCGCCACGTTTTTCTAACACTGCTAATAACAATTGCAAACGCCGCAGATCAAAACCTGTAACAGTGCGTTGTGGTGTTCCGTACACACTTTGTGTTACCAATGCCTGTACTTCAAGTAACAACGGACGCATACCTTCCATGGTAGCTGCAATAGCAATACCACTCAGTTGATCTTCTTTTTGTGTGATGAGAATTTCACTTGGATTCAGTACAGGCCGCATGCCAGTATCACTCATTTCATAAATACCTAATTCCGATGTTGAACCAAAGCGATTCTTCATGGTTCGCAAAATCCGGTATGCATAATGACGATCACCTTCGAACTGCAAAACCGCATCCACCATGTGTTCCAGGATTTTTGGTCCTGCAATACTTCCATCTTTTGTGATATGGCCAATCAGAAAAACAGGTGTGTTTGTTTCTTTGGCAAAACGTTGCAACTCGGCTGCTGTTTCACGTATTTGTGAAATACTTCCGGGTCCGCTTTCAATGTATGGCGTTTGCAATGTTTGAATGGAATCGATGATAACCAGTTGCGGTTTTAGTTTTTTTATTTCCTGGAAAATTGTTTGGGTTGATGTTTCGGTAAGTAAATAAAAATCTTCATTACTCATCTGCAAACGATCGGCCCGCATTTTAATTTGCTGTTCACTTTCTTCACCACTTACATATAACGTGGTCACATTTTTTAAATGCAAACCGATTTGTAAAAACAAGGTTGACTTTCCAATACCCGGTTCGCCAGCGATCAATACAATACTTCCCGGCACAATGCCACCACCCAGTACACGATTTAATTCACTGTCCTGGGTAACGATTCTTTTTTCCTCGCTGCTTTTTACTTCGCTTAGCGAAATGGTTTTCATTTCACCGTTGCCTGCAGATTCCTTCCAGCTTTGTTTTTGTGGATTGTTTTTTTCTTTTGTTACAAGTTCTTCAGCAAACGTATTCCATTCATTACATGATGGACATTTACCTAACCACTTTGCAGATTCATAACCGCAATTCTGACAAAAAAAAGATGTTTTGACTTTACTCATATATTGATTTGCTCAAGCGCATAAAAGTCCATCAAAAAAATTGAACACTGCAAAAATTATTTCAATCAGTTCTGCAAATCAAAATGAAAAACAAAAAGTGAAGAAAAAAGCGAAATGTATGCAGAAAAAAACAGTGGTTCATGAAAAGTAAAAGGGCTGGAATTTCTTCCAACCCTTTGTACTTACTAACCCATTAAATTCTATTGCTAAATTACAAATTGCTGCCACATTACAAAATTATTTTTGAGCGATGTGCATAAATTCTGAGAGCAGATAACTGCTGAAGAAGTCCTCGGTTATTGTGCAAAATTGCTTCGTATTATATTGATTATCATTTATTTACAGAAATGCTCTTTAGGTCTTTTTTTGCTCCTTTTCCTTACGGCTACCATTAGACGTAACTGCTTCTGCCAAAACGACTTAAGCTTGTTTTTAATTGGCTGAAATTTGGCAAAAAATAAATTTTGGAAACCAATTTGATAAGAACTTTGTTTATTAAATAAATAATTATGACACCTGGAATTCTTATTGTTTCCCTGCTCTTTATGGGCATTGGTTTTTTGGTACAAATGCGGTTAAAATCGAAGTTCAAACACTACGGTCAGAAGACCTTGGCAAGCGGCTTGAGCGGCAAAGAAATTGCCGAAAAAATGCTGCGTGAAAATGGTATTTATGACGTGCAGGTGGTGTCTGTGAACGGATTCCTGAGCGATCACTACAATCCCATGAATAAGACCGTCAATCTCAGCCCCGATGTGTATAACGGAAGGTCCATTGCTGCGGCTGCTGTATCGGCCCATGAAGTTGGCCATGCGGTGCAACACGCCACTGCTTATCAGTGGCTTATGTTGCGGTCGAGGTTGGTTCCCATCGTACAGGTAAGCACCACCCTTTCGCAATGGATTTTAGCGATCGGGGTAGGTATTCTTGGTTTTGGAGGTGGAAATCCTACCATACTGTTGGTGGGTATCCTGTTGTTTGCAGCCACAACAGTTTTTTCGCTCATCACCCTGCCAGTTGAGTTTGATGCCAGTAACCGGGCTGTGGCCTGGCTGGAGCACAGCAATGCAGCAAGTAACCAGGAACTTCCCGGTGCCAAAGATGCCTTAAAATGGGCTGCCACAACGTATGTGGTCGCTGCAATTGCTTCCATTGTTACATTGGTGCAGTATATCTTAATTTATATGAGCAGACGAGATTAGAAAAATTTAAATATGAATATCGTAAATGCGAATTTGAGATATTTGGCTCAAATTCGCATTTTTTATGAAAGTATAAAATTTTGTAATAAATCTATTTTCAAATGAAAGCAGCGTGCAACAAATGGTTGATGTCTGTTGATTTGAAAATGGTTTGTTAAATTTTTATTTTTTATTTTCGAAATCAAACTAACATCACATGAGAAAAATGTTCAACTTGGCAATAGTGATTCTATTGTCGTTAACACAGGTTTGGGCTCAAACCAAAGAAGTAACGGGGAAAATTACCGACGCAAAAGACGGTTCTCCCTTGGCAGGCGCCACTGTCAAAGTAAAAGGAACATCCAGAGCAACGACTTCCGGCGAAGATGGTACTTTCAAAATTTCTTTTTCTGGAGCGAATGCTGTCTTACAAATTTCATCAATTGGTTATGAAGATCTTGAACTTAGTGTATCCGGCGGAAATGTATCCATCTCTTTAAATCCGGGTAGCTCAAGTTTGAGTGAGGTACTGGTTGTAGGTTATGGTCAAGCTGTGAAAAGAGACCTGACTACTTCAATTGCTCGTGTTAAAGGCGCAGATGTTGCCAACACACCTGTTCCAAATTTCCTGCAAGGTGTTCAGGGTCGAGCAGCAGGCGTATTGATTGAAGCAAATAACGGTAAAGTTGGTGAAGGCATTAAAGTAAGGATCAGGGGGTCTGCATCAGTTAGTGCTTCGAATGAGCCACTATATGTTGTAGACGGAATTGTTATTAATACTGGAACATTATCCGGTAATGGTTTGGCAGATATTAACTTCAATGATGTGGAATCCTTCGAAATTTTGAAGGATGCAGCCGCTACAGCGATTTATGGTTCTCGAGGCGGCAATGGTGTTGTAATCATCACTACAAAAAAGGGTAAGGCGGGAAAGGCGAAGTTTAACATTAATATGCAGTATGGCACAAACAATCCTACGAATAAACGTGGATTTATGAATTCTACTGAATACATAGAATTCATGCGTGAGGCAGCAGTTAATTCTGCCAAATACCATTTTAACAGAGGTGGTAACTGGTTTGGTTTTCCTGACGAGGCAGCAGCCATCACTTATATGACTGGTGTTGTTGAGGGTCGTTTTAATCGTTACAGCGGTTTAAACACCGGTGGTGCAAACTGGAGAGCTGACACAGTAAATACGAATTGGGAAGATCTTGCCTTTCAGGAATCACAAACGAAGATTTTAGAAGCATCTGCTTCAGGCGGAAGCGAAAAAACTAAATATTTCATAAGCGGTTCGTATAATAATCAGGATGGCATTCTTTTCTATAATAATTTCAAACGTTACTCTGGCCGTATTAATCTTGAACAAGAATTAAGCAGCCGCTTGAAAGTTGGGGTTAACTCTACAATTTCACGTTCAAATGCGCAGCGTGTTGGAGCAGATAATCTTTTCAATACGCCAATGCAAATTGTTGCACTTGCTCCCATTACACCGGTTCGTGATAACCAGGGGCGCTTATTTGACCGACCTACAACAACATATTACAACCCACTAATCGAAACTGAGAATGCTTCGTATATCTCAACTACCTTCCGAAACATCAACACAGTTTTTGGGCAGTTAAATATTACAAAGGGATTAAATTTCAGATCTGAATACGGACTGGATGTACTTACTCAAAATGACAATTCGTTCTATGGTCGTCGAACTATTACAGGACAAGGTACAAACGGCGTAGGTAATTCTGATTGGTTAAGAAGTGTACGTTATACTACTAATAATTACTTCAATTATATTACAACTATTAAGGATAAACATGACCTTGACGCAACTTTGGGTATGGCGTTTGAAAAGCAAACGAATAATACAACAAGTGTGGAAGGTCAGCAATATGCGAATGACGACTTGCGTAATATTGCCAATGCAGCAACCATTACAGGCGGTACATCTGCACTTACTGAATTAGCGTTGGTGTCTTATTTCGGAAGGTTGAATTACAAATTCAACGATCGTTATCTTATTGGTTTGAGCGGTCGTGTAGATGGCGGTTCAGTTTTTGGAGAAAATAAGCGTTATGGTTTTTTTCCTGCTGCATCGGTAGGCTGGGTTGTAAGTGAAGAAAGTTTTCTCCGTAACAGTAAACTGGTTAGCTTTTTGAAGCTACGTGCCAGTTATGGTAGTCTTGGTAATTCACAGGGCTTTGGTTTGTATTCATGGAGAGGTGTTTACGGAACAGGTCGATATGCGGGAAATGCCAGCATAGCCCCCGGTTCACTTGAAAATGATATCTTAACCTGGGAAACCACAAACCAGCTTGATGCAGGATTTGAATTGGGTATCTTGAATAACAAACTTGTTTTTGAAGTTGATGTATACAACAAGCGTTCTGCAGGTAATGGCAGAGGATTCATTTACAATTATCCCCTACCGTTAACATCTGGTTTTGCAAGCATTACACGTAACATTGGAGAAATTGAAAACAAAGGAGTTGAATTTACGTTGAATACGATGAACATGAATGTTCGTGACTTTAAATGGACTACAAGCTTCAACCTCGCTTATAACAAAAACAAGATACTGAGTATCGATGGGCAGCAGGATACTCTTTCGTTTAATGATGGCCGTTATATGAATGCCTTGATCGTTGGCCATCCTATTGGTGTTCATTATGGCCCACGTTATGCTGGTGTTGATGCCGCAAACGGCGATGCTTTGTATTATGAACAAGATGGTAAAACAACTACAAACGATTACAATTCGGCCGGAAATTTTGTAGTTGGTGACCCAAATCCAAAATGGTTTGGCGGCGTAACAAATACGTTTACATACAAAGGTTTTGAACTAAGCGTATTGTTCCAAGGTGTGTTTGATTATGAAGTGGTGAATGGTGCTGGTGGATTTATGAGTGCACGTGGTGATTGGTTTGATAATCAAACAAAAGATCAATTAAAAAGATGGAGAAATCCCGGAGATGTTACAAATGTTCCGGAAGCTCGTTTAAACTGGTTTGGTGATTTCGCTTCTCCCGGTGTATCAACACAGTATATGGAGGATGCAAGTTATGTGCGTTTGAAGAACCTCACATTTGCATACAATCTCCCTTCCACTGTTTTGAGTAAGATCAAACTCAGTTCACTCAGAGCTTATATAACAGGTGTAAATCTGTTTACCTGGACGAAATATACTGGTTGGGATCCTGAAGTTAACACAGATTACAGGGCAGGAAACATAAACCAAGGTGGTGATTTCTATGCTGCTCCCCAAATCCGTTCTGTAACATTTGGTTTAAACATTGGATTCTAATCTTAAAAAACTGATCAATATGAAACTCTTTAAATATTCAATTATACTTTTTGCAGCCGGTACATTGTTTACTGCCTGTAACAAACAATTAGACCTGCCCAATCCTCAGGCAATTGGAAATGATCTTGCGTTGGCCAACGATGCGAATGTGAAACAGGTGCTGCTTGGTGCTTACGATGCATTGAGTTCCGGTAACTTATACGGAGGCGATCTGCAGATTTTTGGTGATCTGATGGCTGCCTCTGGTGAGTTGAACTGGACTGGTACTTTTAATACGTATAGAGAAGTATATGGCAATTCAATGCTTACAACCAATCCTGTTATTCTCAATATGTGGGCCGCTGGTTACCGTACGATCAATGTAGCTAACAATGTGCTTGTAAGTATAGACAAAGTAGACGCTGCCGATCGAAACAGGATTAAAGGCGAAGCTTTGTTTATTCGTGGTACAGTTTTACTTGAGCTTACCCGGTTTTTTGCAAAAGCATACAATGATGGTAACCCTGCTACGAATCCCGGTGTTATTGTTCGCACAACTCCTACAGGCGGTCTTAGTGATGTAGATTTTCCATCTCGTAATACGGTTGCTGAGTGTTATACACAAATTGTAGCTGATTTAACTGAAGCAGTAAGTCTTTTACCCAACAAGAATGGTGTATTTGCAAGCAAGGTTGCTGCTGCAACAATTCTTGCACGCACATATCTTCAAATGGGTAATTATGCAGCGGCAAGAGATGCAGCGAATACAGGTCTTACCGCTGCAGCTGGTAACTTTAGTTTAGTTGGTTCTTACGCTGCAGCCTTTAATAATGCTGCATATACAACCGAAGATGTGTTTGCCATTGTTGTAAGCGATCAGGACGGCACAAATAACTGCCATACTTTTTATTCAGTACCGCCATTCGGTGGACGTGATGGTGATATTGTGATCTTACAGTCGCATCTCAACCTTTATCCTTTAGTTGATCAACGGAAAAATCTTTTCTATGATTTTGCAGGCGATTGGCGCAGTGGTAAATGGAGAGATGTATTTAGAAATGTAAAAGTGATCCGTTTGGCAGAGTTGTACCTGATCCGTGCAGAATGTAACCAACGGTTATCAACTTCTGTTGGTGATACACCGCTGAATGACATCAATCGTTTACGTACACGTGCGGGAGCTCCTTTGTTTGTGACTGTAAACCTTGCAGATATTTTGCTTGAAAGAAGACTTGAGTTGGCACATGAAGGTTTTCGTGTACATGACGCAAAACGTTTAGGCGAAACAATAAACGGTCGTGCATACTCCGATAACCGTCATGTATTTCCAATTCCTTTCCGTGAGTTGAATACAAATCCGAATCTTACACAGAATCCAGGATATGGCAACTAACAACATATTCTAAACCAAAAGTGCTCCCCAACGGGAGCATTTTTTTTGCACTTACCTTGCAAGAGAAATAAGTATTTTTGCAAACATTTGTTAGTTAAATAGCTTTAATAAATATTATGGGTTATTCTCTTTCCAATAAAGTACGCATTGTTACAGCTGCCAGTTTATTCGATGGCCACGATGCAGCGATTAATATCATGCGCCGCATTATGCAAAGCAAAGGCGCTGAAATTATTCATCTTGGTCACAACCGTAGCGTACATGAAATTGTTGAAGCCGCCATTGAAGAAGATGCGCAGGGTATTGCCATTACTTCCTACCAAGGCGGACATGTAGAGTTTTTCAAATACATGAAAGACCTGCTGGAAGAGAATGGCTGTGGCCATATCAAAATTTTTGGTGGTGGCGGCGGAACAATATTGCCCAACGAAATTGAAGAACTGCATCAATATGGCATCACAAGAATTTATTCGCCGGATGATGGCAGACAGATGGGGCTGGAGGGCATGATTGAAGATGTAATTAAACAATGTGACATTTCACTCAACGGCAGTGGTGACTATAAAGCACCGATGACTTTGGGTGAACTGAAAGATGTAAGAACGGTTGCAAGAAAAATTACCAATGCGGAAAATGGAAACCAAAATTCCAAATCCGATAGCTATCGGATCCAAATTCCAAATTCCAATATACCTGTACTAGGTATCACAGGAACCGGCGGTGCAGGTAAATCATCGGTAACGGATGAGATTGTTCGTCGTTATTTAAATGCATTTACCGATAAAACCATTGCTGTTATTTCTGTTGATCCATCAAAGAAAAAAACAGGCGGTGCATTGCTGGGCGATCGTATTCGTATGAACTCCATCTCCAGTCCACGTGCTTACATGCGCAGCCTTGCAACACGTGAAAGTGATAAAGCATTAAGTGCGCATGTACAGGAAGCCATCGACATTTGCAAAGAAGCAGGCTTTGATTTTATTATTTTAGAAAGCGCAGGTGTTGGACAAAGCGATGCTTCAATTCTTGACTACTGTAATGTGAGTTTGTATGTGATGACGCCGGAATATGGTGCTGCATCACAATTGGAAAAGATCAACATGCTCGATTATGCTGATGTCATTGCCATCAACAAATTTGATAAGGCAGGAGCTCTGGATGCATTGGCTGATGTGCGGAAGCAGTACAAACGGAATCACCAATTATTTACGGCGAAGGATGATGAGTTGCCGATTGTAGGTACCATTGCTTCGCAGTTCAATGATGCAGGCGTAAATGAATTGTTTGAAAAAATTATTCATGCAGTTGAAGCAAAAACCAATGTAACATTTAGCGGCGTTGAGCATGTAACACATAGAGATACCGTAAGTAAGTCATTGATTATCCCCCCTGCACGTGTGCGTTACCTCAGCGAAATTGCAGATACGGTTAAAGATTATAATCAACTGGTGGAAGAGCAGGCTACCATTGCTTCAAAAATTTACCAGTTGCAGGGCGCTATCCAAACCCTGACGGCGGCTAAAGCCCCGTCAGCGGTTGTGGAAGAACTTGAAAAACAAGTTCATCAACTCTCCGAACTGCAAACCCCGGTTGCAAAAAAACTGATTGCACACTGGCCGGAGAAAGTACAAGCGTATCAAAAAGATCATTATGAATACAAGGTGCGTGATAAAGTTATCAAGCAACCATTATTCAGCACCAGCTTAAGTGGTTCACGTATTCCGAAAGTGGTGTTGCCGAAGTACAAAGACTGGGGCGATTTACTCAAATGGCAGGCACAGGAAAATGTGCCCGGCAGTTTTCCATTTACCGCAGGCGTGTTTCCATTAAAGCGGGAAGGTGAAGACCCGACAAGAATGTTTGCCGGCGAAGGTGGCCCCGAACGTACCAACAAACGTTTTCACTATGTATCACTCGATCAACCGGCTAAGCGTTTATCAACTGCATTCGATAGTGTAACGCTGTATGGTGAGGATCCTGCACATCGTCCGGATATTTATGGCAAGGTTGGCAACAGTGGTGTAAGCATTGCAACAGTTGATGATGCAAAAAAACTCTACAGCGGTTTTGATCTCTGCGATCCGAAAACTTCGGTGAGTATGACCATCAACGGTCCGGCTCCGATGTTGCTGGCGTTCTTCATGAACACCGCCATCGATCAGCAATGTGAAAAATGGATTGAAGCGAATGGAAAACAACATTTAGTTGATGTAGCATTTGAAAAGAAATTTGGCAAGGGAGCAAAACCATCTTACAACAACACGTCCTTCCCCGGTGAGTTACCTGCAGGCAACAACGGACTTGGGTTACGTTTACTCGGCTTAAGTGGCGATGAAGTATTACCTGCCGATGTATATGAACAATGCCGCCAAACTGCATTGCAGCAAGTAAGAGGAACGGTGCAGGCCGATATATTAAAAGAAGATCAGGCGCAAAACACCTGCATCTTTTCAACAGAGTTTGCGTTGAAGTTGATGGGTGATGTGCAGGAATATTTTATTGAACAGAACGTTCGCAATTTTTACAGCGTCAGCATCAGTGGATATCATATTGCAGAAGCAGGCGCAAATCCCATCACACAACTAGCATTTACACTGGCCAATGGATTTACGTATGTTGAATACTATTTGAGCCGTGGAATGAACATTGATGATTTTGCACCAAATCTTTCCTTCTTCTTCAGTAATGGAATGGATCCGGAGTACAGTGTAATCGGTCGTGTGGCAAGAAAAATCTGGGCAAAGGCCATGAAGTATAAATACAAAGCCAATAAACGCAGCCAGATGTTGAAGTATCATATTCAAACAAGTGGCAGAAGTTTGCATGCACAGGAAATTGACTTCAACGATATACGCACCACACTGCAGGCATTGTATGCGATTTACGATAACTGTAATTCATTACACACAAATGCGTACGATGAAGCCATTACCACACCAACAGAAGAGAGTGTGCGTCGTGCAATGGCCATTCAACTAATTATTAACCGTGAACTTGGTACGGCGAAGAATGAAAACCCTAATCAGGGTTCGTTCTTAATTGAAGAGTTAACCGATTTGGTTGAAGAAGCGGTGATGAATGAATTCAACCGTATTACTGAACGTGGTGGTGTGTTGGGTTCTATGGAGCGGATGTATCAACGTAACAAGATCCAGGAAGAAAGTTTGTATTACGAACACCAGAAGCATACCGGTGAATTACCGATTGTAGGTGTGAATACCTTCCTCAATAAAAACGGAAGTCCAACAACTATTCCCGGTGAGGTGATACGGAGTACAACCGAAGAAAAGGAACAGCAGATCAGTAACCTGCAGGCATTCTGGAAACGCAATGAAGATCGCAGTGCAACTGAACTGAAAAAACTGAAAGAAGTGGCCGTGCGTAACGGTAATATTTTTGCGCAGCTGATGGAAACGGTGAAGTATTGTTCACTCGGACAAATAACACATGCATTGTACGAAGTAGGCGGGCAATACCGCAGAAACATGTAAGAATTAAAAGGGCTCTTCAAGAGAGCCCTTTCTTATTACAACATCACCTGTCAATCATTCGGTTCTTTTACTTCTTTTCCTTTTTTGTCGATCATGATCATATTGCCGTTTTTCATTACACGGGCAATACCTTCCACAAAAAAGTCGGCAAAATTGTATTGATAGTCAAAAACCATTTGTCCTTTCTTGTTGATGTATCCCCACAATCCGTTGCTGTTTGAAACAGGTGCTAAACCTTCAGAGAATCCACGTGCACCTTCATATTGAAAAGGAATTACGGTTTGAAATAAATGGTTTACATAGCCAAATTTGTTATGCAGCCGCACAACAGCTAAACTGTCTCTGAAGCAACCTGCTTCTTCATACTTCAATTCTTCGATCAGTTTACCGGTTGAATCGAGGTAGCCCCATTTTTTATCGATCCGAACCGTAGCTTTTCCTTCCCGGAACGTCATTGCTTCATCATAGATCAATGGCACAATCACTTCGCCTTTCGTATTTACAAATCCAACTTTATCTCCTTTTGTTACTTTAGCAAGGCCAAAAGCAAATTCATCTACATAATCATATAATTTAGTCCAGCTTTGTGCGGTTGCATCAATGGCAATGAACAGCATGAATAAGATCAAATACTTTTTCATAGTTCATATTTTTAAGATGATGAATAATACCAGTAAGGTAGAAACGGTACTATTCAAAATCTATGATTACCGGCAGAGGATGGAATGATTAAAAGCAGAAAACAGGCGGATCGTATGCAACAATTATATTTATACGAAATCAGTTAACTTTCAACCATGAAACAGGTTTTTCAAGCATCAATGCTGCTCATCGGTTTATTACTGTTCATTGGAAGCTGTGCAAAAAATCCATATTCTGCTACCAACAAATCATATAAAAAGCAGGCAAAGGAATTCGCTAAACTGCTTCGGCAATATCCATTGCGGGATTCAGTGGCGATGGCTTCTTTTGTGGGAACGACCAATTTTTCCATGCGTCGTCCAAATTTTGTCATCATTCATCATACTGCACAAAACAGTTGCGAACAAACATTAAAAACATTTACACTGCCCCGTACGCAGGTAAGTGCTCACTACGTCATTTGTAAAGATGGAACAGTGCATCATATGTTGAATGATTATTTGCGTGCTCATCATGCAGGTGTAAGCAGGTGGGGCAACGCAACAGATATCAATTCAAACAGTATTGGAATTGAGCTGGACAATAATGGATTTGAGCCGTTTGATGATCGGCAAATCAATAGTTTGAGTTTATTATTGGAACGGTTAAAAAAATCGTTCAATATACCTGTGGCAAATTTTATTGGACATGGCGATATTGCTCCAACCCGTAAAAATGATCCGAACTGGCGTTTCCCATGGCAAACACTAAGTGAAAAAGGATTTGGTTTGTGGTGGAGCGATACGAGCAATGTACAGGTGCCGCAACAGTTTGATTACCTCACAGCAATACGTATTGTGGGATATGATATAAAAGATACGTCAGCAGCCATCCTTGGTTTCAAGCGTCATTTTATGATGGATACA
>CAYMSG010000030.1:0-16861 GCA_964392955.1 uncultured Chitinophagaceae bacterium
TTTTAAGGGGTCAATTTAAAATGGCGAGAGGGGGTCAGTTTGTGTGGTATTTACAACACATTGAAGAATGCCATTACCGGCACCTACCCTGCTTACACGATCGATTACAACCAGGTATTGGTGAGCCGTGGCGATTTGCCCAATGCAGGCAACCCACAGGCCACAAGTACGGTAGCCGGCACCGTTAGTTACCAGTGGCAGGATAATTCGGGGGTGGGTCGTGCCATGCCAACCGATACCAGTATACTGGTGGTATATTGTCCGGCTCGGAACCAATGCATTTACACCACTACCGGTGCCAACCGTGCGGCCGGTGCCGATGCATTCCAGGTAAGCTCGTTCAGTGGTGAGCAGGTGCATACGTTCATCGGCTTTTTATCTGCTGATGGAAAGAATATTGCCAACAGCATTTACACGGGTGCACTAACGGTGCTGTAACAGTGCTTTTTTCGATTCAGTAACAAGGCTGCCGGTGAGGGCAGCCTTTTATTTATTATGGAAAGATTGCTTCGACAAACAGCAAGTCTCGCAATGACGCTCCGGTTGGGTGCTCCGTCATTGCGAGAAAAAATAATCTCATTACGTCATTGCGAGGAACGAAGCAATCTGTTTCAGGCGAGTAGATTGCTTCGCCACAAACCAACACACAAAGCCAGCATACTCGCAATGACGCTCCGGTTGGATGCTCCGTCATTGCGAGGAACGAAGCAATCTCGTTACGTCATTGCGAGGAGGCACGACGAAGCAAGCTATTTTCGTTATGGCGAGGCACCAATCAATCTCATCTTTAAAAAAATCCAGATTGCTTCGCCACAAATCAACACGCAAAGCCAGCATACTCGCAATGACGCTCCGGTTGGGTACTCCTTCATTGCAAAAAAAACAATCTCGTTACGTCATTGCGAGGAGGCACGACGAAGCAATCTATTTGTGTTATGGTGAGGCACAAAACAATCTCATCTTTAAAAAAATCCAGATTGCTTCGCCACAAATCAACACACAAAACCAGCATACTCGCAATGACGCTTCGGTTGGATGCTCCGTCATTGCGAAGAAAAACAATCTCGTTACGTCATTGCGAGGAGGCACGACGAAGCAATCTGTTTTGAGCAAGTAGATTGCTTCGCCACAAATCAACACACAAAACCAGCCTACCCGCAATGACGCTCCGGTTCAACATTTCGTATTTCGATTTCTGACACTTGCAGTTATCCGATATTTTTCAAAGCTAATAAGATCAAGTTCACAGTAAATGATAGCCTTGATGTGTAAAATTTCAAAAAAATAATATTGTACTACTAGAACAGCTATGCAAATGCGGCTGTATTCGATCTGCTCTTATTACAGCAAATGCTTGTATACTCCCGGTTTACAGCTGCCTGTCAACCAGGCTTCAATCCGATACGCTGTGAACTGACATCAACCCTGTTTTGCATTTTTCGCAACTGCTCTTATGTGTAACTATTCATTTTTTGCAATTCATACTGATTGCTGTGCAAGGGAGGCGATTAACTGCATTTCTTGCGCCACAGGAAACAACAAGCGCAATCATCCATTAGGAATCAGTTGGAGAATATGTAATCTTTATGCTGCCAAAAGATTTGCTCACAAAAGAATTTTCAGTATGAAAGCAAGTTTATTTTTTATTGCTATGGTTGTTACTGTTGTATGCAATGCACAAACAGTAAATCCAATACTCACAAAAGAAGATTATCTGAAAAAAAGCAAACATCAAAAAATAGCCGGCTTTGTGTTTATTGCCGGCGGCGTTGCTGTAATGGCAGCAGCGGTTGATAAAGCATTTGATGGTTATTCACTCAACTTGGGAGGAGGCAGCCCTCCCCCGGGTTACGAAACTCCGAAAGACCACACTGCAGGCATTTTGTTTTTTTCCAGTGTGGCGATGGAAGCATTGGGTATTTCTCTGCTTTATGCATCCAAAAAAAATAAAAAACGGGCGGCTGAATTAGCAATCAAACATAAATCCGGCATGTATGTAGAACCAAGAGGAGCTTACATGCGGCCGCTTCCGGTTTTACAACTAACTATTCCGCTTTAGCGCAACAGCTATCACAAATAAAAAAACTGTAAGTTGAAAATTGGTTTTTAGCCAAATACAAAAACGGCTGCATGCACATGCAGCCGTTTTACATTATTGCGTTGGCAAATAGTTAATCAAACAGATCACTCAGCCAGTGTTTTTTGTGGTGCTTGTATTGATGCTTGTCGTGGTATTTATGATCGTTGCTGTAATTGGGAGCGGGCGGCGGTGCGGGGTTGTTGTTTTTTTCAGAAGCTATGCCCCGTTCAATAATTTTATCAAGTTCACCCCTGTCGAGCCAGATACCACGGCAGGTGGGGCAATAATCAATTTCAATACCTTGTCGTTCCGACATTATAAGATCTACATTTGTACATACAGGACATTTCATATACTGATCTGATTTAGTGATGAACAATGGCTGTAAAGTTAAGGCATGGTGTTTTTGCAATCTTATTTGACGTGTGTATACAACTGTTGTAATCCTGTTAATTGTTGGAAGAGATAACGCAGCAGACCACTCTACTGGTTCATAGTTCATGGATCATAGTTGATGGCAAGCACTTACTAAAAGACCACAGTCCACGGTCAACAGACCACCAGCTGCTGATTATTCAACGCTTGCTCTTTGTTGGTTGCAACACAAATACATAACGCAGGCGATGGAACATTGAACACTTACCACTAACTATTCATTAGACAAACACCGACATAGGACACTACTCATAACCCATAACACGTAACAAGAAAGACAACAGACGACGGACCATCAGTGGTTCATGGTTCATAGTTCATGGATCATAGTTGATGGCAAGCACTTACTAAAAGACCACAGTCCACGGTCAACAGACCACCAGCTGCTGATTATTCAACGCTTGCTCTTTGTTGGTTGCAACACAAATACATAACGCAGGCGATGGGACATCGAACACTTACCACTATTCATTAGACAAACACCGACATAGGACACTACTCATAACTCATAACCCGTAACGCATAACAGCAGAATCCACAAACGACGGACCACTACTGGTTGATAGTTCATGGTTCATAGTTAATGGTAAACACTCATCACCTGTAACTCCCGTCTACAAATAATAATAAAACAAATACTTGCCGTCAACGATTTTCGTTATAATTTCCGCATCTGCTGAACGTAGCTATGTCAACTTTTTTGAATTCTTCCATCAGTACCCTTGCCGCCCAGTTTCGCAGGCTGTACCATACCATTGCGGGTATTGAGCAGTTGTATTCATTTGAACACCGGATTTTCAACCTCAGCAGTTTTGTCCTGGCCGTGTTCTCCATACAAGGCACTGTTTTTAATTCCATACTGGGACTGCATACCATATCAATCCTGCTGGGTATTGCCGGCTGTATCTTTACCCTGTTTACGTTTTATTTATCCCGTATAAAAAAACTGTTTAATAAAGCAGTGCTCATCGGATTTTTTATTGCCACCCTGTTGGTACTGGGTCCTTTGTTTTTTTATAACGGTGCATCACTGGGGCCAACCATATACCTGATGGTGATGATATTAACGGCTTTGCTGCTGATTGCCCCTTCCCGTATGCAGCTCTTGTTTTATGTAGTGTATGCTGCATCTATCCTGTGTGTGTTGCTGCTGGAATATTTTTATCCGAACTGGGTGATTGGCTATGCATCCAATGCACAACGGATTGCCGATTATGCTATTTCACTCCTGTACACGTTGTTTTTTACCACCCTGGTGATCTGGTTGTTCCGCCGCAGTTACGATCGTGAACAGCAAACCATTATGCAGCAAAAAAAAGAACTGGAAGCGTTGTACCATGAAGCGCAGGAAAAAAACAAATACATCGAATCGTTGATACGGGAGTTGCACCACCGGGTGAAAAATAATCTGCAGGTGGTATCAAGTCTCATGAGTCTGCAATCAAACCGTATGGATGATGAACAGGCAAGAAACGCATTGGAAGAGGGAAAAACAAGAGTGGATGCCATGGCCATGATTCATCAGAAACTCTATCTCGATCATGAACTGGCGGCGGTGAATATGCAGGAATACCTGCAGCAACTCACCACTTCACTGGCAGGAAGTTTTGGCGTTCCTTCTTCGGTGGTGGAAACAAAAGTGCAGTTGCAGGAATCGGCCATGGACATTGACCGTGCTGTTTCCATCGGGCTTATCACCAACGAACTGGTGACCAATGCCTTTAAACATGCGTTTATCGGTATCGCAAATCCACGTCTTGTTGTGAAGTTAGAGCAGAAAGAAAATAAATTGCAGCTGGTTGTATCTGACAACGGCATCGGATTAAAAAACAAACAACGTACAGAAACCAATTTTGGACTGAAGCTCGTAGATATCCTGGCACATCAACTCGATGCTACCATAGAGATCAGCAACCACGAAGGCACCTGTTACCTGATACAAATGGAAACAGAACAAGTATGAACAACAGTATTTTAATTGTAGAGGACGAACTGATTATTGCCAACAGCATTGCTGAACTGTTAACAGAAGAAGATTACAACGTAGTGGGCATTGCCAAATCAGCAACCGAAGCGGTTATGCTATGCCGTAAGGCAGAACGGTTGCCGGCTGTGGTACTGTGCGATGTAAATATTAAAGGGGATGTAAAAGGACCCGAGCTGGTATTGCAGCTGAAAAAAGAATTTGAATGTGAAGTGATTTTTTTAACTGCCTACAGCGACAGCAATACCTTGCAACAGGCATTTACCACCGACCCGGTGATGTACCTGGTAAAACCATACAACGACAGGCAATTACTGGTGGCCATCCAACTGGCATTTCATAAGTACATGAAAAACCAATCGGCACGCAACTACCCCACACTCGACCTTACCGAACGGGAAAAAGAAATTGCACGCCTGATTGCCGAAGGGCTTACGTCGAAACAAGTAGCCAGCCAGCTGTTCATCAGTGTGGAAACGGTGAAAACACACCGTCGCCGGATGTTGCAGAAAAACAATATCAGCAACTTTCCACACCTGGTACATATCATGAACCAGGAAGACTGAAAGCAAATGTTTTTGTGCAGCATAGTTGCCCCATTATTTGATCAACCTTCAACCAGTGGCTTTGTTTTCAACAACTGTTTTTAAAATCATTCCACTGGTGATTTATGGCTTATATTGTTGCTTCGTTTCACCAACCCTCTATTAAATTGCATGGAAGATTTTATTCAGTCGGCTAACGCTGTGATCTGGAGCGATGTGCTCATTTATTTACTCTTACTCTTAGGTGTTTACTTTTCTGTACGGATGCGTTTTTTCCAGGTACGGCTTTTCAAAGACATGCTGAAACTGTTGCTGGAAGGCGGTAAATCAAAAGAAGGAATCTCTTCCTTCCAGGCTTTGTCTGTATCGCTGTCAGGAAGGGTTGGCACTGGTAATATTGCAGGAGTGGCAACTGCTATTTTTATTGGCGGACCGGGTGCGGTGTTCTGGATGTGGGCCGTTGCATTCCTAGGTGCAGGTTCAGCATATGCTGAATCGGCATTGGGACAAATTTATAAGCGCAAAGAAAAAGGGGAATACCGTGGTGGCCCTGCGTTCTATATTGAAAAAGGATTTCAAAATAAAAAGATCGGAAAAATTTATGCAGTTGTGTTTGCCATTGCAACAGTGCTGGCAACGGGTTTGTTGTTGCCGGGTGTACAATCAAACAGTATTGCATCGTCGGTAAAGAGTGCGTTTGTGATCGATCACATGTACACAGGTATTGTGTTGGTAGTATTACTGGGGCTCATCATTTTTGGCGGCATCAAAGCCATTGCCAATGTAGCACAGTATGTAGTGCCGTTCATGGCCATTGCCTATGTATTACTGGCCATTATTATTCTTGTGCTGAATGTTCAACGCATTCCTGAAATATTTGGCTTGATTATTTCCAGTGCCTTTGGTGCCAAAGCAACTTTTGCCGGTATTGTAGGTGCCATGATCTCCATTGGTGTAAAACGTGGTGTGTACAGTAATGAAGCCGGACAAGGTACCGGTCCCCACCCTGCTGCTGCTGCTGAAGTAACACATCCTGCCAAACAAGGATTAGTGCAGGCGTTCTCTGTTTATATTGATACGCTGTTTGTATGTTCTGCTACTGCCTTTATGATCTTAATAACGGGCATGTATAACGTAAAAGGACCTGGCAAGGATGAACTGCTGGTAAATAACGGTGTCTATTACACGCAGGATGGTGTGAAGCATGTGGAAGGCAGTGCTACGTACACACAGGCAGCGATTGACAAAGCATTCAGCGGCAAAGAAACATTTGATGAAAACTATGTAGGCAGCGGCAGTTACTTTGTGGCCATTGCCCTGTTCTTCTTTGCCTTTACTACGTTAATGGCTTATTATTATATTGCTGAAACCAATGTGGCCTATCTCACACAAAACAAAGGGGCACCTGTGCTCATGTTCCTGCTGAAGATGGGGATACTGGCAGCTGTATTTTTTGGTTGTATCCGTACGGCAAAAATTGCATGGGACCTTGGTGATATGGGTGTTGGTATTATGGCATGGCTGAATGTGATTGCTATCATTATCCTGCAAAAGCCGGCCTTGCTTTCATTGAAGGATTATGAACGGCAAAAGAAAGCTGGAAAAGATCCGGTGTTTGATCCGGTTGCACTGGGTATCAAGAATGCTGACTTCTGGGAGTTTGAATATGGGAAAGATGCTGCTGATAAAAAATAATTCAAGCATATCTTACTTGTGGTTGGTGGGGACTCCAACCACTGCAAAAGTGTCTCCACCAACCACGTCAAACAATAAAGGTTTGCAAATTATAAATCGTTTTATTCTTTCACAATAAGAGCTTCCCCACTCATAACAAGACTTTCCTGTGTTGGGTTTCCTTTGTAATAAATACGGCTCTTACCTGCTGCGGTGGCTGTAAACCATTGCAGCGTGTGCAGTTTAATGGTTGATTGACTGTTGGCAACTGCTGTTGCTTTTATGACAGGTGCCTGATAAGCGTCAATCATTGCAGCCCCGGCAGTTTCAGCTTTCAGTTCGCCGGCAATTCCACTTACCGTAATTTCAGAAAGACCGGAAGCACGCAGCTGAAACATTGCTGTGTTCATTTTCAAATACAGTTTGCTTTCACCGCTTGCATCTGCAAGTACCGGAACAGTTTCCGTAAACCCTTCCACCGTAACATTGCTCTTTCCTGCAAATACCATATCCTGTAAGGAGGGCATACTGATCGTGATTGTACCTTTCTTCCTGCGAAAACGAAAATCAGGATAATCAATTAACAATAAATGATCGAATACCCGCACTTCAAGTTCTGCCAGGTCACGTTCACTAACAGTCAGGCTAACGCTGTAATCAGCTCCCTGTACAACATGTATGTCAAATTCACCTGCTATTTCCAACTTATGAAAATCACGCAGATCCAGCTCTTTTGTGACCATTTCAAAACGATCTTTTTTACAGGATGAAAATGAAATCCCGATTAAAAACAACAGGCACAGGTAAATACGATTTTGCTTCATGATAATAAGGTTTGAAAGAAGCTGCAAAAATGAACATTTAAACCTATCACAGCATCACATAAACATGTGAACATAGACTGTGTGCCATCCATCAGCATGCTTTTTCCTGTTTCAAATTCTTATTATCTTTTCAGTACAAAAACAACCTGTATGAGCCAACCAAACCCCAACGATCGTTACGTTATTTCTTTTCTCACCTTACGTAAGCTGGTGGGTATCCTCGGCATGGTATTGCCGTTTGCATTATTGCTTGGTTATTTCCTGTTTGAGAAAGGATGCAAGTTTCCACCCAGTATCAGTCATTTTTATTATACAGATATGGGCAATGTGTTTGTAGGTATTCTCTGTGCAGTGGCTTTGTTTTTATTTACGTATAACGGCTATGATAAACGTGACATGATCGCAGCAAAACTGGCGGGTGCGTTTGCCTTAGTGGTAGCCATGTTTCCGACCAACTTTGGTGATTACACACCCGATGAATGCAGTCGTATCACCGAAGGCTTTAACAGCTTTGCCAATGCCATGCACTATATTGGCGCTGTATTACTCTTTTCCACCTTTGCTTATTTTTCGCTGGTGTTGTTTACACAAAGCAGTCAGAAAGGAAACATCAAAGGACAAAAACTTATACGTAACAGAATTTATAAGATCTGCGGATGGATCATTGTTGTGTCGATTGCCGCCATTGCACTCATTGGCTTAATCGACAGTTGGTACCAGGCGCTCAAACATTTGAAACCAACGTATGTACTGGAAACAATTGCATTGCTGGCCTTCGGTTATTCCTGGTTAATAAAAGGTGAAACGTTTTTTAAAGATGAGTAAATAGTTTGTAATGTTGTGTTGTACAATTAACTGCTCATGAATTTTCTCGGCAACCTTATCTGGCTCATTTTCGGCGGATTGTTTTCGGCCCTTGGTTATTTTTTTGGTGGCATCATATTATGCATCACCATTATTGGTATTCCATGGGGTGTACAATGTTTGAAACTGGCGGGCCTGGTATTATGGCCGTTTGGTAAAAAAGTGGTGAGTGATTCTTCTCAAACGGGCTGCTTATCGGTACTGGCCAATATCATCTGGATTGTATTTGGCGGTATTGCCGTTACACTCAACCACCTCATCATGGGTATCATTCTCTACATCAGCATCATTGGTATTCCGTGGGGGCGACAACATTTTAAACTGCTTGAAATTTCATTGCTGCCTTTCGGCAAACGGGTAGTTGATGCAGATTAACGGCTGCTGACAGGCTGTTTCTGCGAACTGACAGCGTTGTGACGTTTTGCAAATTGATCCTGCTGTAACTTGCGCCCCTAAACAAAAGAAGATGAAAGTAGAAATCTGGTCCGACCTTGTGTGCCCGTTTTGTTATATCGGCAAACGAAAATTTGAACAGGCGCTTGATGGTTTTGCAAGCAAAGAGAACGTAGAAATTGTATGGAGGAGTTTTCAGTTAGACCCTGACATGAAACCGGTTCCCGGTGAATCAGTGCATCAATATCTTGCCAAACGCAAAGGCGTATCGGTTGAACAAGCGAAAGAGATGGGCCACTACATGTCGAACATGGCAAAGGAAGTGGGACTGGAATACAACTTCGATACGGCTGTGATCAACAATACACTGGCACCACATCGTCTCCTGCATCTTGCTAAAAAACACGGTGTACAGCACGAGGCAAAAGAAAAACTGTTTGCCGCTTATTATACACATGGAAAAGATATTGCTGCTGCAGAATTCCTTATTGAAACAGGTGTAAGTGTTGGCATTCCTGCCGATGAGATCGAACACATGCTGCAAAGCGATTTGTATACAGATGAAGTAAGAGAGGATCAAAACCGTGCACAACAGATCGGTGTACAGGGAGTTCCGTTTTTTGTATTCAACAATAAATATGCAGTATCAGGCGCACAACCAACAGCTGTATTTGCAGAGGTACTCAAGAAAGTATGGGAAGAGGAAAAACCATTGGTAGAAATAGCTCCGGCCGATGGCTTTTGTACAACGGATGGTGTTTGCAATTAATACTGCAATCAGAAAATAACAACAGTTGTTTTGTTCAATCACTAAAAAATCAACAATGAAAAAAGTTTGGCTTATTACAGGTTGCTCTACCGGTTTCGGACGATCGTTGGCAACAGAAGCATTGGCACAGGGTTACCGTGTAGCAGTGGCGTCTCGTAAAACAGAAGATGTAGAAGATATCGTAAGCGGTTATCCCGATACTGCCATTGCAGTGAAACTCGATGTAACCATTCCTGAACAAATCTCATCAGCTGTAAAAACAACAGTTGATACATTCGGACAAATTGATGTGCTGGTGAACAATGCAGGCATTGGTTATTTTGCAGCGATTGAAGAAAGCGAAGAAGCCGAAGTGCGCAGTATGTTTGAGATCAACGTATTTGGTTTGGCAAAGATGACGCAGGAAGTACTACCGCACATGCGTAAACGCAGAAGCGGTCACATATTAAATGTGTCGTCGATTGGCGGACTCCGCTCCTTCCCCGGTGTTGGATTTTACAATGCTACCAAGTATGCAGTTGACGGATTGAGCGAAGCTCTTTACAAAGAAGTTTTGCCACTGGGCATTCACGTTACCATTATTGCACCAAGTGGTTTCCGTACCGATTGGGCAGGCCGTTCTGCAAAAGATACCAGCATTAAAATTGATGATTATGCAACCACTGCCGGTAAAAATGCAGGCGACATTCGTGGATACAGTGGTAACCAACCCGGCGATCCTGTTCGTGCTGCCAAAGCCATGATACAGGTTACAGAAACGGAACATCCGCCACTTCGTTTATTGTTGGGTGCGGCGGCTTTAAAAGGTGCACGTTTAAAACTGGAAGAACTGAAAAAGGATTTTGAAACCTGGGCTGATGTAACGGTTGGTGCAGACTTTCCGAAAGAATAAAATGAATCTTCCATCACTCCTTTCCTCTTTACAGGGAAGGAGTGATTTTTTCTGCAACTCCCCGTTGCTGTTTGATGCCTGCATACATCATCGTGATTGCGATTGTATATTGTTTCCCGAATCCGGCCACAGGTAAAAACACAGGAGGCGTATTCTCTTCCACACCATATTTACCGGTGTGTTTGTAGCGTCCGCTTTTTTCTGCGAGCTTCATGACCCATTGAAAAACCACAGGCAGCCTGTTTGTATAAACGGATGGTTCTTTTAGATAAACTGCCACAGCCGCTTCTTTTCCTGTACCGCTTCCATTGTTGGAACGTACCATTACTTCTTCAATTTTTTCAATATCGGTCCAGTTGATAAACCCTGTTGCCACACCGTTGGTGTTGGCTTCAAATCCATGCTGAAAAATTACAATAGCTGGTGTATCTCTTATAAACTGCTTTACCCATACATAAAAAAGAAAAACGCAAAGGCAGGCAAAAAAGCCAAAAATGATCTGCTGCATAACAGTTATCCGCTCCGGCCGACTGAATGGATCAGGAGTTGAAAAAAGATCGGGCACTACCCCAAATACAACAAAAAAAATTGCAAGACCGAGCGCAATGAATGCCATCATCAGGTAGACATATCGATCTTGTTTGATCACCAGTACAGGTTCCATATTCGTATGCAGTGAGGTTGAGTGAATGCAGATTGGTTTTTCAAATATACGGTTCGCAGGTTACATTCAATGCAGGCTGCAACAGCACGCCTTTGGTAAATTCCACAACCCGTTGCAGAATAAAATAACCGGAACGGAGAAACAACTAAGAAATTCTACTTGCAGCATTCCACAGCTTTGCATGTATTTGTACAAACAATCGTACAATGGCTTGTTTTTTGTTGCCATTCCGGTACTTGTATCTGCCTGTTCAACGAGAGCAATACAAGCATTGATTTAAATCCTATACCCTCAACGAAAACGAGTGCTTATGTTATTTCAATTGTTAGATGACGAGCGGGCCGTATTCATCGCCTTTCACTTTTTTCTTGCAGGTTTGTTTGCCGGCATTTTCCTGATGCGTTCGTACATTCAAAAGTTGAAGAAAAACATCCGGGAACTGGAGCGTGAACTGCAACGTGAATACGAAGACAATATCATTTCCTTTCCCGAAAAACTATCAACCGGTTTCTCTAAGAAAAACTAAGCAGCAGTTGTTGAAGCCTTAACACAATGACTTGTTTTTAATACGCAATCCATCCGCCATCGGCTACAAAAACAGAACCGTTTACAAATCCTGCATCATCGCTGGCAAGGAACAATACCACCTGTGCCACCTCCATGGGATCGGAACTGCGGCTCATCAATGCCATGCCCGGCATAATACGTTCGTTTACGATGGCAGGCAAATGTGCAAGGTCAATTCCTGCAGCAATGGTTGTATCCATTGCACCTGGTGCTACTGCATTGCAACGGATCCCTTTTTTTGCATACATATAACCGGTGTTTTTTGTTAAGCCGATCAACGCATGTTTACTGGTTGTATAAGCAGCACCGGCTCTTGCGCCCTGCAATCCTCCCACCGATGCAATATTTACAATGGAACCTTTCCCTGCAGGCAACATCAACTGCACTGCTTTGCGCATGGCTTTGAACGGACCGGTTACATTAATACTCATTACCCGTTCCCAGATGGCATTATCTACATCCCCAACCGGATCAAACTTATCCATTACACCTGCGTTGTTTACCAAAATATCAACTGTTCCATAAGCTGCAATTGCTTTGCTGAACAATTGATCAATATCAGTTTCATTCGACATATCGGCTACCACTGTTGTTATGCTGCCGCCTGCGTTTGTAATATCCTCCTGCAAGGTTTTTAATGCCGCTTCATTTATATCGGCAGCCACTACATGGCTTCCTTCCTTTGCAAACAATACCGCAATTGCTTTTCCCAATCCGGCAGCTGCACCGGTAACAATGGCTACTTTGTTTTGTAATTTTTTCATAACTGACTATTTGATGAATACATACAAAAACGGGCAACAACCAAGGTACAGGAACCCAACGCCGTTGGCAATGACAGGTGTTGCAGCCATACATGAGTATGATCAGTCAATATCAGTTATAAAAGAAGAAGAATCCGTTATTCCATCTGTACATCACTGCCAGCTCAGCAGTACATCTCTTCCCAGCCGGATAATTAGAATGGAAATCACCAGCAGAAATACATAACGGATGAACACATTGCCTTTGAGAATAGCAGCCCGGCTGCCGATATATCCGCCCAGCATATTAAAAACCATCATGGGCAAAGCGATCTTGAACACAACAGCCCCATTGATCAAAAAACCAACCAGTGAAGCAACATCGGCAATGGCATTTACAATTTTTGATGAAGCAGATGCATGCAGAAAATTTAAACCGGCCACACTTACAAATGCAAACACCAGGAGGCTTCCTGTACCGGGGCCGATAAAGCCATTGTAAAAACCAATCACAGCGCCAATTAATGCACATACAAGCAAAAACTGCTTGCCACTGTATTTCACAGCATGAATGTGACCAAAGTCTTTTTTGATGAATGTATAAACAGCCAGCACAATAATAATGACCAGCAATAACGGTTTGAAAACTTCGGGTTTTATCAGCTCCATTACAAATGTTCCGCTGAAGGAAGCAATGGCCGCCGCAATACCTGTTGCCAGTACAACCGATGTATCTACCCCAATCATTTTAATATATTGATAAGCCGCTACACTGGTACCCGCCAGTGATGCAAAGCGGTTACTGGCAATTACCTGCACATGCGAAAGTTCGGGAAACAAAATGAGCAGCAGTGGTACCTGCACCAATCCGCCACCACCTACCACGGCATCAATAAACCCGGCAAAGAGGGCGCCCAAACAAACCAATACATAGATCCACCATTCCATTGTGGCTGCAAAGTAACGGAGTTTGTGTGCTTGTTTTGTAACAGTATTTTTTGATGCTGTACACAATAAAAATGTTTTCGCATTTTTTACCGGAACCGGAAAACATTCTTTTGGTTTTACTATCTTACTATCCCATTTAAAACTTACAGTATGTTTACGAGAACCTGTTTCCTGTTGCTTCTTTTTGCCGCCAGCTGCAATACGAATAATTCGCAGGAGAAAGAAAGCACCACTCCTCCAACCGACAAAGCAGAAACGTTTGTTGATACGATTTTAAAAAATGATTCTATTCCTGAACACTGGAAGGGCAAAGCACTGGCAGGGATCGATTTTATTGCAACAGGAAACGAACCCTTCTGGAGTTTTGAACTGGACGAAGAGAGTGCCATGCATTTTCAAACACCGGATGGACTGGAAATGATTGCGCCAGCAGTAGTTCCGGAAGTAACCGAAAGCGGGGCCAGATTGTATAGTGCAGAAACCGAAACCGGCAGTATGCGCATACAAATTGAAAACAAACTTTGCATCAACAGCATGTCGGGCGACAGTTCTGCTTACACCGTATCTGTTATCATCAAACAAAACGAGGGACAGGAAAAAAAATTCAGTGGTTGCGGTACTTCGTTAAAATTATAAACAGGAATCAGATTGAAAATAGAAGAGGGCATTCAATTGAATGCCCTCTTTCGTATCAGGAATAAATCGCTTAGCTTAAATGCTTGCTCAGGAACTTTGCCATATCGAACATCGATACCTGTGCTTTACCGCCAAATACTGGTTTCAGCTTTGCATCAGCATTGATCATGCGTTTGTTTTTGCTGTCTTGTAATTTGTTGGCTTTGATGTACACCCAGATTTTCTTTACAGCTTCTGTACGTGGTACAGGCTTGTTACCAATCACTGCTGCGAGGTCTGCACTTGGAGTAAGTGCTTTCATAAACGCTGCATTTGGCTTACGTGCTGATTTCTTTTTTGCAGCTTTTTTAGGAGCGGCTTTCTTTACTGCTTTTTTGGGAGCTGCTTTTTTCGCTGCCTTTTTAGGTGCTGCTTTTTTAGCGGCTTTCTTAGGAGCAGCTTTCTTTACAGCTTTTTTTGCTGCTTTCTTGGGGGCGGCTTTTTTTGCTTTTTTAGTTGCCATTTTGTTGGAGTTTTAGAATTTTAATTGGGAAATAGTAATGTTTAACAAGATGAATTTAGGGTAATTTTAAATAACCAACAAGGATTCTGCAAACAGGATTTACACAATGTGAATAAGACATGAATAACATCGTTTTTCATTGAGAAAACAAAGCTTCAATGAACCCTGTTTGCAGACCGATCATCTGGTTCTGTTTTCACTTGTTTGAACCGCTGATCAATTCCAAAAAATCAACATCACAACCACTTCCAGTCAGCAGCAACCAGCCTGAAACCATTGCTGCCATTGAATTTCAGCGAAATCATAAAAAATAAAATCGAGAAATCAACTGTGTACAAACAGCAGGTAAGCTTCTGTTTTGAATTGTGCTGTTGCCGTCGTAATTCATTTTTTCCAGAGCAAAAACCACCCATTTTTCGTCTTACACTGAAAAAGTACCGGATTGCCTTAAAACAGCTTTCCCCAATGAAATTTGTGCATTATGGGGAAAAATTCATGTTGTTTACCGGAATGCAAATACAGATGTAAACAGAGAAACAGCACGAAAAACAGTGGCTGTTACTGTAAAAAACGTTTGATGAAACGAAGAAGAATACTGCCAATTACACTCAGCAGTAACTATGTGGTGATGGGAAAATAGAAGCGTGCGTTTTCTTTTTCAACCCGTATATCGCCGGGCAAACGACCGATCCAATGCAGCTTATCATGAAAAAAATAAATGATAACACCTATCAGCATAATCGCTGCTCCCAAGAGTATGATCCATTTACCTGTTTCACTGTTCATCTTCTAAAAATACGATTTCTGATTTCCTCTTTGCAACTCCTTCTTCAAACAAAACCCTCCGTAGAAAACGGAGGGTTCTTTAAAACCACCACTTTGGAACCATCTGCTAAACTCTTATAAATGCTTGTTTTTTCCCTTTCCTTTTGCAGCACCGGATGAACCTTTCTTTACAACCACATGATTTTTTCCTGCTGTATATTTCGGTCCATTTGCTTTACTGCTTTTTAAAGAAGCCTGTTTGCCTCTTACGCCTTTGTATTTTGCATACTTTACTTTGTAGGTTGCATGCCGCAAATACGGACGAGGCTCATTGACCACTACTTTGTAGCCGCTGTATAAATTATAACTGCGGTAAGCAACAGGCAGTCCTGCCGAATGCACCCATCGCCCGTTATTGAAATAAATAAATTGTCTGCGTGGCACATAGTAATAACTTTCAATATCGGGCAGGTAGTAATAATCTACATGCTGGTAGCCCACCGGCCCCCATGCCGGTTGCAACCCGATATTTATATTCACCTGTGCGCCTGCTTTATTGGAAGCAAGCATGCTGCCAAGCAACAATACCCCAAGCATGATCTGTTTCATAACAATAGATTTACCGCATAGCCCTTTCAAAGTCAGTGCCAAAAATCGATTGCACCCGGTAGAAATAGTTGTAAAACGCTGTCAATGTGGCAAATAAATTCGCTTTGGAACAGCAATTGATTTACCCCAGCCAGTTATATAAAACAGCTTAAAACAAACAGTATGGTACAGGAAAAAGGAACTATTTCTATCAACACGGAGAATATCTTCCCCATTATTAAAAAGTTTTTATACTCCGATAACGAAATTTTTCTGCGTGAGTTAGTCAGTAATGCCGTTGATGCGTCGCAGAAAATGAAGCGCCTCAGTTCACTCGGACATTACAGCAAAGAACTGGGCGATTTAAAAGTAAAAGTGGCAGTAGATGCTGCAGCAAAAACCATCACCATTTCCGATAACGGGATTGGTATGACGGCGGATGAAATTAAAAAATACATCAACCAGGTGGCATTCTCCGGGGCAACCGAATTCATGGAAAAATTCAAAGAAGCAAAAGATGCCAATGAAATCATCGGTCGTGTTGGTTTGGGTTTTTACTCTGCGTTTATGGTGGCCGATAAAGTGGAAATTCAAACACTCTCCTACCAGGATGGCGCCGAAGCTGCCCGCTGGATCTGCGATGGCAGTACATCGTTTGAAATTACCGAAGGCAGCCGTACAGAGCGGGGAACTGATATTATTCTGTACGTAAATGCAGAATCAGAAGAGTTTTTAGAAGAGCACCGTATTGGCAGTATCCTTGATAAGTATGCTAAGTTTTTACCCATTCCTGTACAGTTTGGTACCAAAGAAGAAAGTGTAGAAGATGGGAAAGATGAAGAAGGGAATACGAAATACAAGTCGATAACAGTTGATAATATCATCAACAACACCAATCCCATCTGGACCAAAGCTCCTACCGATTTAAAAGATGAAGACTATCTTGATTTTTACCGTGAACTGTATCCGTTCAGCGAAGAACCATTGT
>CAYMSG010000031.1:0-16098 GCA_964392955.1 uncultured Chitinophagaceae bacterium
AAGCAGACGCTCCAGGAAATTGATGTGCTCAACAGGCAGTACAGTGATATCAAGAAAAACCAGAAGCAGAGTATCGGTCAGCTCACATTGATTCAGAAAAAAATACGTCTTCGTAACGAAGTAATTAATAATATCAATAAACAGGTACGCAGTATTGAACAGGACATCAATGCATCGTATATCGAAATGCGCCGGTTGAAAAAAGATCTGGATACCCTCAAGATGGCTTACGCTCACAACGTAGTGTATGCGTACAAAAACCGGAGCAGTTACGATGTGCTGAATTTTATTTTCTCTGCTACTAATTTCAATGATGCCATCCGCAGGGTTGCTTACATGAAGGCCTACCGCAGTTACCGGGCCGATCAGTTAGCAGTGATTCATAAAACCGAGGCACTTTACAAAGACAAAATTGTACAACTCACTAATAACCGGAAAGAAAAAAGCCTGGTACTGAAAGATCAGAGTAAAGAAATGGGCGAGCTGGTAAAAGACAAAGAAGAACAAGCCAGTGTTGTAAATAATTTGAAGAAGAAAGAGAAAGAGATCAACAATACGATTGCAGCCAAGCGTAAGCAGGCGCAGCAAATGCAGGCATCGATCCAGGCGATCATCAACCGTGAAATTGCAGCAGCAAAAAAAGAAGCCGATGCCAAAGCAAAAGCAGAACGTGACCGCATTGCCAATGAAAAGAAAGAAGCCGACCGTATCGCAAAAGAGAATGCAAAGAACAATCCAACCACAACCACTACAGCACCTGTTGTAACTGCACCTGTTGAAAAACCCGCCGTACCAGAAAAGAAAGTAAGTTATCTCGAATACAACAAAGAAGATCTGGCATTGGGTGCCAGTTTTGAAGGAAACAAAGGCAAGCTTCCATTCCCGGTTGATAATGGATTTGTGTCAATCAACTTTGGTTCCTATACCATTCCCGGTACAAACATTAAAGGAAGCCAGGATTTTATGACCATTGCATCACCTCCGGGAACTTCGGTAAAAGCATGTTTTGAAGGAGAGGTTGTGAGTGTTTTTGATGTAGGTGGTAATACAGCCGTAATGGTGCGTCACGGTAAATACTTTACAACGTATAGTAATCTCAGTTCAACAACAGTGAACAAAGGACAAACCATCAAAACAGGCCAGGTAATCGGCCGTGTTGGTACCAATCTCGATGGTGATGGTGAACTGAATTTTATTTTAGCACGGGAAAATCAAATGATCAATCCGGCACCTTGGTTAAGAGGTCGCTGATACGTTTACAAAACGCTCATATAATTCTTCATACAAGGGAACAATGTAGTGGATGTCAAATTTCGCTGCCTGTTCCCTTGCATTTTGTTTGAAACGTTGCAATTGTTCCTCATTCTTTAACAGGTCAATACCTAAGCGGCTTAATTCATTTACATCGCCGATATTCGCCATGTATCCTGTTTCGCCATGAATATTGATCTCCGGAATACCTCCTGCATTGCTTGATAATACAGGCACACCTGCCGCCATTGCTTCGAGTGCTGATAAACCAAAGCTTTCATATTCAGAAGTAAGAATAAACAGGTCTGAAATAGCAAGTATCTCTTCCATTTCCTGTTGTTTGCCAAGAAAACGTACATCATCACAAATGCCCAGCTCACGGCAGAGTTCTTCTGCTCCCGGACGATCAGGGCCATCGCCCACCATCAGTAATTTAGAAGGAACCACTTTGTTGATTTGTTCAAAAATGTGGATGATGTCATTCACACGTTTCACTTTACGGAAGTTACTGGCGTGTGCAATAATGCGTTCGCCGTTTGGAGCCAGCACTTTGCGGAATGCATCCAATGGTTTTTTATCGAAACGTTTTACATCCACAAAGTTGTGGATCACTTCAATTTCTTTTTCGATATGAAAGGAATGATAGGTTTCTTTCCGAAGGTTGTGCGATACGGCAGTAATAGCATCACTTTCGTTGATTGAAAATGTAACCACCGGTTCAAAGGTTTTGTCTTTACCAACCAGTGTGATGTCTGTTCCGTGCAGAGTTGTAATAACCGGTATATCTTTTCCTTTTTTCTTTAAGATCTGTTTGGCCATATAGGCAGCCGAAGCATGCGGAATGGCATAATGTACATGCAGCAGATCCAGGTCGTTATTGATCACCACATCCACCATTGTACTGGCCAACGTTGTTTCGTACGGCGGGTAATCAAACAACGGATAATGCGGCACACGTACTTCGTGATAAAAAATATTGGTAAAAAAACCACTCAACCGCACCGGCAGTTGATAGGTGATAAAATGAACAGAATGACCTTTTTCAGCCAGTGCTTTTCCCAACTCCGTAGCCAACACTCCACTTCCGCCAAACGTGGGATAACATACAATACCTATTTTCATTGAATCTTTTTTATAGTTACAATCCCCGGAGAGGATTGTTTAGTTATATGACAATTGTCATTTATCATGCCAGAGGATGCCCACTGATGATTTGACAGGTTGCGGCTACGAAGTTAGCATTTTCAGGTAACCCGTCTTTTTGAACCTTTACCGCTTGTAAAAAAGCAGTTTTGAGCTGCTTATCTCTTTTTGTGAGTTAAAAGAGATGTTCTATTTTGGACATTCCAATCAACTTTTCTAAAAGCATGAGATCAATTCAATTCGCCATTGCCTTCAGTTTTATGGCCATATCGGCTGTTGCACAGCAAAATGATTCAGCCATGTTTAAACGCATTGCTGATAATGTGTTTTATCACAGTACTGCTTACGACAATCTGCGTTTTCTGTGCAAGCAGGTAGGGCCCCGTTTAAGCGGATCGCCACAGGCAGAAAAATCAGTAATGGAAACATACCGGATGATGAAAGAAATGGGAGCCGATACGGTATATCTGCAGGAGTGCATGGTGCCGCATTGGGTACGTGGTACAAAAGAAAGTGCTTTACTGGTTGATGAAAAAGGAAAAACGGTTACGTTGAATGTATGCGCATTGGGCAACAGTGTTGGTACCGGCAAGCAAGGTGTAAAAGCGGAAGTGATCGAAGTACGTTCGTTTAAAGAACTGGAAGAACTGGGCGAAAAAGGCGTGAAAGGAAAAATTGTGTTCTATAATTTTCCGATGAACCCAACCAATGTTGAAACCTTTCGTTCGTATGGCGAAGCGGGACAATTTCGTGGACGTGGACCATCCATGGCAGCAAAGTATGGAGCGGTAGGTGCCATGGTTCGCTCTCTGGCAAGTAATATTGATGATTATCCGCATACGGGAACAACAACCTACAACGATTCATTTCCAAAAATTCCGGCCATTGCAGTTTCAACCCGCCATGCAGAATATGTTAGCAGCGAACTGAAAAAGAAAAAAGGATTGCAATTATATTTCCGCACGGAGTGTGTCATGTTGCCCGATGTAAAAAGCCATAATGTAATTGCAGAAATAAAAGGAACAGAATTTCCGAATGAAATCATTACCGTTGGTGGTCACCTGGATTCATGGGATTTGGGCGAAGGTGCACATGACGATGGTGCAGGTTGTGTACAAAGCATGGAAGTGATTCGTGTGTACAAACAATTGGGTATAAAACCCAAACGCACCATTCGTGTAGTGATGTTTATGAATGAAGAAAATGGTTTACGTGGCGGACGGAAATATGCTGAAGTAGCCGCCACAGAAAAAAATAACAAATTCATTTTTGCTTTGGAAAGTGATGCAGGTGGTTTTACACCCAGAGCATTTGGGTTTACTGCAGAAGAAACGGTGTTAAATAAGCTCCGGAACTGGGTTCCGTTGTTTAAACCATATGGTGTGTACGAATTTTCTGCCGGTGGTGGCGGTGCTGATATTGGTCCGTTGCGGCCATTGGGTACAACCCTTGCCGGTCTTCGTCCCGATTCACAACGTTACTTCGATCATCACCATGCAGCGAATGATGTATTTGAAATGGTGAGCAAGCGGGAACTGGAGTTAGGTGCCATTAATATGGTGCTGCTGTTGTATGTGGTGGATCAATATGGATTATAGCCTCCGCTGTTTACCGATCAATTACTGCTGTTCACCGATTTTTACCGGCCGCTTCTCGATCAACTGTTGATGGTTGTTTGATGTGATGATAGTTTTGTTCTAAATTCATTCAAAATGACAGACAATTGTATGGGAACAAATACAAAATCAAACGAAAAGTGGATCGGTTTAACAATACTGGCAGTAGGTGTACTGATTCTGTTACGCAATCTCCACCTTCCGGTTCCAACGGTTTTCTTCTCGTGGCCAATGATCTTAATTGCTATCGGTTTAGTAGTAGCACTGAAAGATAATTTCAGAGGAAATACATGGATCATACTGATGGGCTTGGGTGCTTTCTTCCTTTTTATAAAAATGCATCCCGAATGGAACCTGCGGATATTTATAGCACCTGCTATTCTCATCGCCATTGGTTTAAGTTTTTTATTTCGCCGCAAAGGCAACAGTATTATTGATAAACGGAAAGATGCAGTTGTAACCGATACGGTTTCATACACAACTGACAGTTCTTCTTCTTCCACTTCCACATCTACCTCTGTTGATGAAGAGGATTTGATTGATGTTGCTGCTGTGTTTGGTGCAGTAAAACGGAACGTGTATTCCAAAAATTTCAAAGGAGGTGAATCGGTAGCCATTTTCGGCGGTTCAGAAATCAACCTGGCACATGCTGATTTTACAGGCACAATAAAAATGGAAATTGTAAATGTATTCGGCGGCACTACATTGTTTGTGCCGGCTCATTGGCAAATACGAAGCGAAGTAGTAGCCATATTTGGAGCCATTGAAGATAAAAGGCAGCGTCCCGCCGGTGTAAGTACAGACAAGATATTGGTGATCGAAGGATTTGTCATGTTTGGAGGTATTGACATCAAATCGATTTGATTGAAAATTCCTAATTTTTAATTCAGTTAAGAATGACGGAGTATGTACTTCGTAACTCGTACTTCCTATTTCTGTTAACCATTAACCTTTATCATTTAATCAACTGCACGCATGAACTGGTATCTTGTTAAAATGGTTTTCCAGATCATTTGTGGAAACGGAAAACATACAGCACAGTTTGAAGAACAGTTACGTTTGATCCATGCTGCTGATACAATAGCAGCAGTAAACAAAGCAACACTGCTTGGTAAACAGGAAGAGCAAGCCTTCTTCAACCATGCGCAACAAACTGTTTGCTGGAAACTGATCGCTGTAACCGACATTTATCCGTTTACTATGGAACTGGATGGTGCAGAAATTTTTTCACGCATCAGTGAAGAAGAACAACCAGCATCGTTCATCCATACCATGCAGTTGCGTTCAGCCGACGCCGCCAAACGTTTTGCCGGTATTAATCAATCCTAAACAACTGTAAGTGGCTATTTCACCTTTTCGTTCAAGGCAATTTTTGCTTCCCTTTTGCATCAGCTGGTTCATCTGGATCAGTGTGCAGGAATTGGCGTTGTACCAAATGGGATTGACCTGGTTCGAAGCACTAACGGATAGCATCGTAAGCAACAGTTTACTGATTTATGTATCGCTGCTGATGTTCACAATTCTCAGGTTTTATTTACCCCGCACCAACACTGTACTTAATTTATTTTTTTGGGTGATTGTTCTTACAACGGGTTGGTTTTTTGCAACAGATAAATTGCTGGATTTGATTTATGGCACTAATCAACACTATCAATCAATTGTAAACAATACATGGCCCATCCGTTTTGCCATTGGCTTTTTGATCAATGGATGCATCAGTGTAATTGGCTATGCGTATTTCAACTGGCAGGAACGTGCCGAAACAGAAAAGAAAAAAACAGAGGCCGAGCAATTAAGTAAGGAAGCAGAGTTATACAAACTGCGTCAGCAACTGCAACCGCATTTTTTATTCAATGCATTGAATTCAATCAATGCACTCATTGGCAGCCGGCCGGCCGAAGCCAGGGAAATGGTACAGCAGCTGTCGGAATTTCTACGCACCACCTTAAAAAAAGAAGAACAGCAATGGATACAACTGGAAGATGAAATTTATTCCCTGCAATTGTATCTTGACATTGAGAAAGTACGTTTTGGCCATCGCTTACATACACAACTGGAACTGGATGCAGCAGCGTGGAAAATGCAGGTGCCTGCTTTGCTGTTGCAACCCCTGGTTGAAAATGCAATCAAGTTTGGATTGTACGATACAACTGATGAAGCACTTATTCATCTCAAAGCAACAGCAGCAGATGGGCAACTGATCATTACAGTCGAAAATCCATTTGATGCTGCTACAGCGGCGGCACAAAAAGGAACAGGCTTTGGATTGAGTTCGGTACAACGCAGGTTGTACCTGATGTTTGGGCGGAATGATCTGCTGCAAACAAGTACAAAAGAAAATATCTTTATCACCCGAGTAGTAATACCGCAGCCGACCGTGTCTGACGTCTCGAAGAGCGTCTGACACATTGGAAGTACTGCTGTTTGAAGTACGAAGTAAGAAGTATGAGGTACGAATCATGAGCAGCAAACTGTATATCCCTCTTGGGAGGGGCGGCAGATTGTGAAGCATCGTAATGATAAAAGGGGTGGGTTTTTAAGTTTGCATAACAAAGTCGTTGTATAAAAATTACAACTGACACAATACGTTTGAATGAAAATGCAATACAAGGTTTTAATTATAGATGATGAACCATTGGCCCGCAGTATGGTCAACGAATACCTGCAGGCACATCCGCAATTGATTGTGGTGGAAGAATGCAACAATGGATTTGAAGGAGTGAAAGCCATCCAGCAACACAGTCCCGATCTTATTTTTCTCGATATACAAATGCCAAAGATCACCGGCTTTGAAATGCTGGAACTGTTGGAAGAACCACCGGCTGTTATTTTTACAACAGCGTTTGATGAATATGCAGTGCAGGCCTTTGAAAAAAATGCAGTTGATTATTTATTAAAACCGTTTTCACAACAACGGTTTGATAAAGCCATCAGCCGTTGGATGGAGCAAGATAAGGCAACTATAGTTTCAGCAACCGAACAGGTGTTGCTCGATGCAGCCAAACATCCGGCGCAGGCCGAACGTATTGTTGTAAAGAACGGAACCAAGATCACTATTATTCCAGTGCAGGATATTCATTACCTGGAAGCTGCGGATGATTACGTAAAGATCATTACTGCAACCGGCAGCTTTCTGAAAAAACAAACGATGAATTATTTTGAAGAAACACTCAATGCGTCTTCGTTTGTACGTACCCATCGTTCGTTTATGGTGCGTGTACAGGAGATCACCCGCATTGATCCGTATGAAAAAGAAAATCATGTAGCCGTATTACGTTCGGGTGTAAAGATTCCTGTGAGCCGTGCTGGGTATCCGAAGTTGAAAGCGATGTTGGGGTTGTAAATACGTTTCGTTTCGAAGGAGAGATTCAGTAAGTAAAATTCCATTGAAACAATAACCAGACTTTCCATTTTTTAAATCATGGCTAAAGCCATACAAGACCTTTTACTAACCCGGGGCTTAAGCCCCGGGTTATAGAAATAAAGAAACTGGCTTTAGCCATGATCATCGAGTACTAGTATGTACGTGCTGATGGTGAGTTCCTTTACACTTCCAACTTTGTACCTCTCACTTTTTTACCACTCTTGTCCCACCCAAACAGCTCCGCCAATACTATCCCGAACAGCATTGCTGTCAGCCGCTTTGATATTATTTTCTTCACGCCAGCGGAGCAACGCAAAAAAGGCTGCATAAAACGCTTCTTTATGTACATTCTCTGTCAACGGAAGTAATTGTTCAGCCGAAATAGAAAACGAGGATGCTTGTCCGCCCAATGCAAGATCGATCTGCTTCATCTCACTTACTACGTTTACACCGGTAATGGCAGCAACTGCAGCTGAATCGCCCAACTGGTGTGTGAGTTTTGTAGCAGGCGAATCAATAGCAGTATGTCCATACAACCCGATCAACTGTACCTGGTATTCCAATTGGTTGGCAATAATAAATTCATTCACAGTGACGGCTATCCAATGTCCGTAATCAACATGCAGTTGCAGATAATCGGCTGCCGGAAGTGTTGCAGCTTTTTCCAATCGACCCCACAGTTCAGGTGGGTAGGGAATAGATGCTGTTTGACGAATTTCAACCGCCCATTTCTGTCCGCTTACTTCAAAAGAGGCAAAAACCAGTTCCAGTTGTTTTGCTGATGCATTGCTGGCAATTCCTAAAGCCCGGTAAACCATTCCGTTTTAAAATTTTCGATTGCAGATTTTATTCGTCCGGCAATCCTGTTCACAATTTATCTGTTAGATTTGTAAAAGTACAATAGCGGCTGCAAGATCGATGCGTTTCTGAGCGGGAAACTATTTTTCAGCCGTTGTTATCATTCGAAATTTACAACTCATGGTGATCAATTTAAGTAAGGAGCATTCCCTTGTAAGTAACTGGGTAGCCGAGCTGCGGGACACATCGATTCAAACCGACCGGATGCGTTTTCGGCGTAACCTGGAGCGGATCGGTGAAGTGGCGGCCTACGAGATCAGCAAGGAGTTGGCATGGGAAGAAGTAGAGATCACCACCCCGTTGGGTACAGCTCCGTCAAAAATGTTGAAGAATCAACCGGTTCTGGCCACAATTTTAAGGGCAGGTTTGCCGTTACATCAGGGATTGTTGAATTATTTCGACCGTGCCGATAATGCCTTTATTTCAGCCTACCGGAAACATCACCGGGATGGAACATTTGAGATCAGCCTGGATTATATCAGTTGTCCGAATGTTGAGAACAGGGTAGTAATCATTGCTGATCCAATGCTGGCAACGGGCAGTTCACTGGTAAAAACAGTGCAATACCTGCGGGATGAAGGGTTGCCATCGGAAATTCATATTGTATGTGCGATTGCCTGTACGGTGGGAATTGAATATGTGCATCGCAACGAGCCGAAAGTAAAGATCTGGTGTGGTGCCATTGACGATGAATTAACAGCGAAGGGTTATATTGTGCCTGGTTTAGGCGATGCCGGCGACCTTGCTTACGGTACAAAAGTGCAGATGTAATGAAACCAAACGAAACATTTTTTTAAAACCAATAACCTTAACCAAAGCGAAAGCAGCATTTGAACGCTGAAAAACGTCTTTCCTAACAATTGCTCTGATGAGAAAACTTATACTACTTCCTCTGCTCCTGATCGTGTTGCAATCCTATGCACAGGATCCGAACTTTTCACAATTCTTTGCCTCGCCTCTTACATTAAATCCTGCGTTGACCGGCAAGTTTAATGGACAAGTGCGTGTAGCAGGTAATTACCGTAACCAATGGCCAACGATCAATAATGCATTCCGTACCGGAACAGCCTCTGTTGATTTTGGAATACTGGGCAACCGCATCCCTGAGTTCGATCAGTTTGGCGTGGGTGTAATGGGTATGTATGATGTGAATGGTGACGGGGTGATGAAGAACAGTTTCTTCTCCGGTTCTGTGGCCTATCACAAAGGATTGGATGAAGATGGGTATCACCAGATCGGGGTGGGTTTCAGTGGTTCGTATGCCCAGCGTCGCCTTGATATCAATAAACTTGATTTTGAAGATGAATTAACAAGCTTGGGCTTTACTGGTAATACAGCTGAAATTTTTGGAAGCAGTGGTTTTTTGAACATTAACTATGCGGATGTAAATGCTGGTGTGATCTACAACGGTGCTACCAACGATTACAATAATTTTTATATCGGAGCATCAGTGTATCATATCAATCGACCTAAAGTAAGTTTCCAGGGAGCGGAGTATATTATGAATCCCCGCTTTACCATTCATGGTGGTGGCTATTTTCCTATTGCTGATGCAACTACATTGTTTGTAAGCGCTAATCATCAACGCCAGGCAGGTGCAACTGAAACTATTTTTGGTGCAGCTGTTGGTTTTACAGTAAACCAGGATTTTGACAGCCCTACCGATGTTTATGCCGGTGCATTTTTTCGTTATGGCGATGCATTGATCCCATACGCCGGTTTAGAGTTTGGTAATTACCGTTTGGGTATTTCGTATGATGTAAATGTATCACGACTTGCAGCTGCCTCGCAACGCAGAGGTGGTATGGAAATTTCATTGATCTGGATCAAAAAATATGTTGATCCTAACCGGAAGAAGTTGAACTGTCCGAGATTTTAATTTGCTTCGTTCAGTTTTCTTTTTACATACTCTTTCAGTCGCAGTGCACCCATTTGAGGTGCAACTGTATCATGTTGCACTACTTCAATAAAAAACGCAAACTTATCATACATGTTTTTATTGAATAGTTTCAGCAAAGGCAACATCGATTTTACAAATCCCAAGGGAATTGTTCTGATCTTTTTTCCCGGCTTGATTGTGTTCTGAATCAGTTCATTGATCTGTTTGCGGCTCAACACTTCATTGCCGCCGGCTTCTATCATCACATTGTTTTGTTCAATGGATTGGACACAAATACGTGCAAGATCGCCTTCATAAATCGGGTTGGTCAATTTATCACCTTTACCCATGTGTACCAACCTTCCTTTGCCTGCAAGATCGATCAAATCAAGAAATGCACTGAAGAGGGCGGGTGGTTTCAGTATGCTGTAGTTAAAACCGGAACGTATCAATCGTTCAGAAAAAGCCTGGTGTACACTGAAGTAAGTAAGATGCGGATAACGTTCGGCATGAAAGGCAGAGATGTAAATAAATTTTTTGACGGAAGCTTTTTGTGCTGCAGCAAGAATATTCGTGTTTGCGTGCAGATCAATTTGCTCAAATGTTGCTTTGGAACTGTCGTTGATGGAAACCGATTTTCCCAATGCAGAGATCACCACATCAAATCCGTTACAACAATCCTCCAATGACGAAGGTTTTGTTACGTCTGCAACAAGGATATTGCATGGTACAGTTTGTTGCAACATTTCTCCTTTGGCTGCAGAGCGAACAACTGCTGTTACAGCATACCCCTGTTGTACAGCTTCAGCTGCAATACATTTCCCTAGATTGCCAGTGGCGCCAAACAGAATAATCTTCATTTCGATCGTGTTATTGCATTTTGTTTATCCAATGAACATCAATACAATCAATGTTACAAAAATTATGCTTAGTGATATGAGGTTGAGTGTACGAACTGCAGGTTTTTGGCGAATCAATTGTATTATCAGTATGATGGGCAGTATAAACAACAGCAACAACATGGGTATGGAAATAATTTCGTACAGCATCCCCGTAAATCTGAAACGATACAGATTCATAAATTGTACGCCTGTCCAAAACAAACTGGTAAAGCAGCTTAATACAAACAATGCTTTTTGTGTTGTAACAGTTGCTGACGACATCTTGAAGAAATTTGTTGTATGAAGATACAACAGCTTGCAGTTGCAGAAGCATGTAGCTGATCAAAGTGTTCCAGAATAAAAAGAATTTAGAAAGTAACAGGTTTTACTGTTTCGATTAAATGGCTGTCATTGTGGGTAATTTCAGCTGAAACCAAGAATCATCAGCCTGTCTTTTTCTACCTGTTTGTAGTACAAACGCCTATTGTATTTGTAGTTGATTTGAACACGTGTATTTTCTTTAAACTTCCACTAAGTACAGCCACTTAGTACACCTGCATGCTGCTGTTTGTTTTTGCAAATACGATAGCAAAAAACTTGTTGCGGGGAGTGTGCGGTTGTAGTTTTACATCATCAAAGCAGATAGCAATATCCAATTGAAAAAACCAAAAAATCCAAACCCAAAGATCCTGCCGGGAGGCAGCAAAACATCCAGACCAAATCCAATACCTGAAGAAGACCAAACAACATCCAAATCCGAACCCTGCTGTAAAGCAGTATTGAAAACCAAAGATCCAACAGCCGCCCGTTTTAAATTACGGCTCTATGAAAACCAAGTGACTTCTGTACCCTGCGAAAAGGATAACACGGACAAGACCAAAAGCATTGAAGTCATTCAAGCCCCCGCCCAAACGGGGGCTTATTTTTTTATCAGATGATGTTATTCGATTAACAGCTGTAACGTATTTCATTCAACATAACGGGAGGAAAACAGCATACATCATTTTGTACAAGCATATCGTTTATGCCGTTGGTAGTTCATCCAGAAACGCTTTCTTAAACTCCGGCTTTTGCCGATGCTTTCCCGCCTGCTCAAATGCATACGCAAGAGCGATCAATTCGCCTTCTTTATACGCCGTACTGAAAAACGAAAGACCCACCGGTAACGCATACACGAAACCACAAGGTACACTGATGTGCGGGTAACCACTCATGGCTGCAGGTGAAGTCAAAAACACATCACCCCAACGATCGCCGTAGATGGTATCAATACTGCAGGCAGGCCCCATGGTTAAGCCGATCAATGCATCGAGTTTGTTTTCCTGTAACACCGCATCAATGATCTTCTTCGATCCGATATGACTTTTCTCAAATGCTTCTTTGTATTCCTTGCTGTCGAGCCCTGCTTTCTCCTCACTCATCACCATGTTTTCCTGTTTAAACGTAGGCATCACCTTGTCTTCGTTGCTGTTGTTGAAAGCAATTACATCAGCAATGGTTTTTACATTGGCATTTGCGGTTGATAAATATTTATTGAGTCCATCTTTAAATTCAAACTTCATCAACTCATACTCGGCTCCACCCAATGCATTCAGTTTGTCCAAGTACTCCAGTTCAATGATTTCAGCACCTTGTTGTTTCATCAGTGCAATGGCATTCTCCTGCAGTCGATTCAAAAACTGATTTTCATATTTCTTTTTCTCTACGCCCAGTCGTTTCCCTTTCAAAGCAGTTGCATCCAGAAACTTCGTGTAATCCGTTGCTGCTTTGCCTTCACTTTCTTTGGTAATAGCATCATTCGCATCCACACCCGTCATGGCACCCAATAAAATGACGGCATCTTTTACCGTACGTGCAAGCGGACCAGCCGTATCCTGTGTTGCAGAAATGGGGATGATTCCACTGCGGCTCAGCAAACCAACTGTTGGTTTAATACCCACCGTTCCGTTCACCGATGCAGGACAGGTAACCGAACCATCTGTTTCGGTACCCACGGCCACTGCACATAAATTCGCAGCCACTGCCACACCCGAACCCGAACTGGAGCCACATGGATTATGATCGAGGATGTAAGGATTTTTTGTCTGTCCACCACGACTGCTCCAACCCGAACAGGATTTGGTGGATCTGAAATTGGCCCACTCCGATAAATTTGTTTTGCCCAGCAACACCGCACCAGCATCACGCAACTTCGTTACAATAAACGCATCCTTCGTTGCCACATGTCCGGCCAATGCAAGCGAACCCGCTGTTGTCATCATTTTATCGGCTGTATCAATATTGTCTTTGATCAACACCGGTATGCCATGTAACGGCCCACGCAGTTTACCGGCTTTGCGTTCTGCATCCATTTGTTGGGCAATCGTTACTGCATCCGGGTTCAGTTCAATCACCGAGTTGAGCGTTGGTCCGCTTTTATCAATCGCCGCAATACGTTGCAGGTATAAGTTGGTGAGTTGTTCACTTGTGTAAGTGCCCGCTGCCATTTTTTGTTGCAGTTCATCGATGCTGAGTTCGTTTAATTCAAACTCATCTTTGCCGGTTTCCGTTTCAGCCGCTGTTTTCGTTTCAGTTGAATTTGTATTGCAGGCAGCAGCTACCAATGTGGTGGCACCGGCCAATGTACTGTTGCGGAGAAAATCTCTACGTTTCATATGCAGTGGTGAAATTGGTTTGTATAAATATACGGGAGGAACACAATGCTCTGTGTGGTTGTGGAAGACATTGTTTGATGCGGAGGGTTGGGGCTGTGGGCTGTTGTGCAAGTGGCAGCAGTGGTTCCAGCATCTTTGGGCTCAGCTTTGCTTTGGTGCTTTGCACTGCTCCTTTGTATATGGCAGCCCATTTAGAAATTGACTTCCTCCCTGCATTCTTTGCTTACCCTGTCATCGAGAAATCCGAAAAATGACAACTAAACGAGCTCAACCTATTTATAGGAAATGAACGCATATGAAAAGAAGAATCAAAAAAGTAAATGCATCACCCAAAAAGATAAATATTGATAGTGTCATCAGAGTGGCTGACTTAATTTATAAGATAGTAAAGGACAATTGGGAAACGATCCAAGAGCTTTTCAGATGATAATTAATCGACGGTAGTAATAAGCCTTCACCTATTGTTCTTGCTTCTTTATCGTAACAGGGTTGCCAACCTTCAAAAGATTGGCAACCCTCCTGACAATAGCAAGCAAGAAAACCACATCATTATCACATCTTTCACAACAAAGCAGTTTTTATTTTTGCCCATCTTATCATGCATCAACAAATAAAAACATGTACAAACCTTTTCATCTTCTGCTCGGATTATTTCTTATCCTTGGCTTTTCAGCAATCGCCCAAACAAAGGAAGACAGTGCCGCTATTACACGTGCAGCCCTGGATTATATCGAATCGCAACACAAACCCAACGCTGCCCAAATGGAAGGTGCCCTGCACCAACGTTTGGTAAAGCGTACTTTCTGGAACGATAAAGCAACCGGCAAAGATTTTCTCTACGAATATTTTGCAGAGAACATGATCATCCTTGCAGAGCGCTACAATGCCAAGGGCGATAAATTTCCAGCCAATCCCAAAAAAGAAGTGAAGCTGCTGGATGTAAGCGATCGTACTGCTTCCATCAAACTCATTGCTGATGACTGGATCGATTATATGCATCTCACCAAACTCAACGGCACCTGGAAAATTGTAAATGTGCTGTGGCAATTCAATGATCAAACAAAACATCAATAACGAAGCACATGGTCGGTACATGCCTAAGCATGTTCTGCAAACAAAATAAACCGGGTTGATGAAAAAAATGCTACTCCGGTAAATGATCAACCGTTACACTTAAAATTGTTGCAATAACAAAAGCGGGTTGTGTTACATGCATGGCATGTCCGCTATTGTCAAGTATCATTCGTTTACTGTTGCTTGATAATTTTACCAATGCAGATTGGTTACGTTCCCAATACTCCACAAATTTTTGTTGAAGTGTTTCGTTCCAGCCGGGCGGGCCTTCGTTTACATTACGTATAAAACTTCTGCTGGAAATGATACGCACCGGTAAACTGTCGAGCATACCATCATTTACCACAATATCATTTTTCATGACAGAATATTGTACTTCCGGAAAAACACCTTTTACCAATGTAGCAGGCAACATGGCAGCGATCACCTGTTCAATTGAATCTGTATTCAGTCCACTCACTTTGAACGGAGCTGGCGGTGGAGGAGGTGCGGTTAAACGCATTACACCAAAGTTGGCCATGAATGCGGCCATCTTCATTTGCGAAGCGGAACCGCCAAATGCATTTTTCACTTCTTGCGGCATATCATTGAATGATGATGGCAGCGGTGCATCCATCAATACCAATCCCTTTACCATGGAGCGGTATTTCTTCGCAAACTGTATCATATGCAAGCCTCCCTGCGAATGGCCAACTAATACAACAGGAGTTTTAATGTTTAACTTTTGAAGTGCAGCATACAACTCATCGGCTATGCGTACACCGTTACGTTCTCCGGGCCCGGGTTCGCTCCAGTTAATACCGGCACGGTCGTAACTGATAAGCGTTGCATGTTTACCCAGCTCTTCTTCGAGCATCAGGAAACCGTACGAACCCTGTTCGCCACTGCCGGCATCAAATACAATGGTTTCGTTACCGCTGCCACTAATTCGGAAATGAAGTTTGTGTGTACCAATATCAACAAGCTGCCCGGGAGGAGGAAATTTTTTCTTTATATTTTTTCGGGAAACAGTTTCGTAACTGTAACCGGCAATGAGTAGTACAATGATCAGTCCCAGTATAAAGAAGAAGAGCCGTTTCATCCATTTTCCAATACGTTGTTTCATATACGATAGTTGATGGTTTGCGAAACATAATCTTTCCTTCCCAACATAGTGTTTATTTCACGTATATGCAACCCCTTTTTTGGTATAGTTGAAACAGATCGTTGATTATTACTTCGCAATTACACCCATCACCAACGGCAATACATACCAGCAAAACAACGTAATCAAAACAATACTGATGATGTTCATCACAAAACCGGCCTTGATCATATCTTTCAACTTAATATAACCGCTGCTGAACACAATGGCATTGGGTGGTGTACCCATCGGCAT
>CAYMSG010000032.1:0-15983 GCA_964392955.1 uncultured Chitinophagaceae bacterium
AATAGGTGGGGTTAGCAATAGCTTTTTCTGTAGCAGTAATAATATCAGTCACAACTTTTTGAGCATTTTGCGGGGATGTTTGGCTGATATAGTTGTACAGCGCTTTTAAATGTTGCTGCGAACGTCTTGTCCAGACCAACTGATTTTTCACCATTGTTTTATTTTCTTTTTCATTGCCGCATTGCTGATATAATCACCTTTGTTAAACTCCGCTTCGGCTTCTGCCAGTTCTTTGTTATACTGTTCGACGCTTATTTGGCCCACCTGTTCAATATCATCTTCCAGCAATGCATAGATTGCTTTTACCTTTTTATCATCGGCAATCTGTAAATAATCTACTAATTTTTTTCGGATGGATAGTGCTGTCATGACCTGTACAATTTTGTACTCAAATTTACTCTTTTTTTATCCAATCCGAAGTTGCAGTTCTTTACACTGGTAGCATAAGCTACGCCGCTGATGGATTTTTTGTTTTAATTACAGGCTCTAATTTCTACTTTACAGCTAAAACTTATCATCATGAACAGTTATTTCATTCTACTCTTTGCTGTAGTCTTTTCAGTAACAGCTTCGGCACAACAAACAAAAGCCACCATTGAAAAAGAAAAATGGCATTGGGGCAATCCCAACAAACAGGATACATCGGCAGGTTATGCGCAGGCACTGAGGGTTGGAGATGTATTATACATTTCAGGAACTGTAACAACTGAGCTTAATGAAAAAGGAGTGAGGCAGGTATATGCGGGTTTGGAACGTTCACTAAAACAATATGGTTTAACTTTTCAGCATGTGGTGAAAGAAAATCTGTACACCACCGATATTGAAGCGATGCAACAACTCAACCATGTACGCAAGCAATTTTACAAAGGCGATTTTCCCGCAGCTACATGGGTACAAATTGTTCGGTTATTTATGCCCGATGCAAAACTGGAAGTGGAGTTGGTGGCGCATTTTCCGAAGGAGTAGATCTGTTGTGCGTTTTCGTGATCTTAATGAAATAGTTTCTTGTTCTCTGTGCGAATCAGTATCACAAAGCACACGAAAAATTTCACAAAGTTCACGGAGAAAAGAAAGCGATTATTTATTATTTTTTTGAAAATACTTACAGGCTTGCTGCAACGCATTCTCTGCATTTGGGCTATATGCAAAAACAAAACCCCAACACATCGGTCGGGGTTTCTTATGCTAAGCAAGTAGTTCTCTTATTTTCGGCTCATTACTTTTTCAGCAGCGGCAGCAATGTCGGCGACATCCAAACCATATTTCTTCAACAGATCAACGGGCTTTCCACTTTCGCCAAATGTATCTTTTGTTCCCACCATTTCGATTGGAATCGGGAAGTGCTTGGCTGCCACTTGTGCAATGCTATCGCCTAAACCACCAATGATGTTGTGCTCTTCAGCAGTTACGGCACATTTTGTTTTTTTGATAGAAGCCAATACGGCTTCTTCATCCAGCGGTTTGATGGTGTGAATATTGATCACTTCAACAGAGATTCCTTTTTCCTGTAATTGCAAACCGGCCTGGATAGCATACCACACCATGTGACCACATGCAAAAATGGTTACATCGGTACCATCGCTGAACTTTTGTGCTTTGCCGATGATGAAATCATCTTCAGGCTTGGTAAAGATGGGCCATACCGGGCGACCGAAACGCAGGTACACCGGTCCGTGGTGTTCGGCCACAGCCATGGTGGCCTGTTTGGTTTGGTTATAATCGCAGGGAACGATCACCGTCATACCTGGTAACATCTTCATCAACCCAATATCTTCTAAGATCTGGTGTGTTGCACCATCTTCACCCAGCGTTAAACCGGCATGCGATGCACAGATTTTTACATTTTTATCGCTGTAAACAACTGACTGACGGATCTGATCGTACACACGGCCCGTACTGAAGTTGGCAAACGTAGTGGTGTAAGGAATTTTACCGCCAATGGTTAAACCCGCAGCAATACCGATCATGTTTGCTTCGGCAATACCCACCTGGATAAAACGCTCGGGAAATTCTTTGATGAATGCCTGCAGTTTTAAGGAACCGGCGAGATCAGCCGTTAATGCAACTATGTTTTCGTTTTTACGGGCGGCTTCTAATATGCCATCACCAAAACCGCTGCGGGTATCTTTATTACCACTTACCTGAATATCCTGTAATGCCATTTGCAAAAATTTAGATTGAAGTTGTGCTGTTGAACTGATTTTCAACAACGGCAAAAATTAATTTTGCTGCAAAGAAAAGGGAAAGTTTTGAGTTGACGGGAAACAAAAAACCGTTGTTTGTAATTTCTTTAAACAACGGTTTTTGTTGCAGCAATTATGGGCATTGTTGCATTAATTGAGTACACTGTTCTGGCTGCCGAACAAACCTTCGTCACGCTTAAGGTTCAGTTCCCATTGCCAGGCAGTTGACATCATTTCTTCCAGGCTGAACTTCGGTTCCCAGCCCAGTAATGTTTTTGCTTTATCGTTGTTGGCGTAGGTTGCAATTACATCACCCACCCTGCGTGGCCCGATTTTGTAGTTGAGTTTTTCGCCGCTTACTTTTTCAAATGTTTGAATAGCTTCCAGTACGGTTACACCATTGCCGGTGCCAAGGTTAAACACTTCGCAGCGACTGCTGTTTCTTTTTTCAATAAGGTAATCAATGGCAAGCGTATGTGCATGTGCCAGGTCGCATACATGAATAAAGTCCCTTACACAAGAGCCATCTCTTGTGGGATAATCGTTTCCGTACACCACCATTTGCGGTAGTTTGCCAACCCCCGTTTGTGTAATGGCTGGCACCAGGTTTTGCGGACGACCGATCGGCAATTCACCAATGATACCGCTGGGGTGTGCACCGGCCGGGTTAAAATAGCGGAGCAAAATAGCGTTGGTAGAAATATTTTTCACCGTTTCGCTTACGATCTGCTCACCCATTTGCTTGGTATAGCCATATGGACTTTCGGCCGGCTTCGGTGGCGTTTCTTCTGTTACAGGCACCACATCAGGATTTCCATAAACAGTACAGGACGATGAAAAAACAAAATGCGGAATCTGAAATTCCTGTACACATTTCAGCAGATTGATGAGTGATAACAGATTGTTTTCAAAATACATCAACGGACGCTCCACACTTTCGCCCACAGCTTTGTATGCAGCAAAATGAATCACTCCTGTAATGTCAGGATTCTCTTGTAACACTGCATAGGTTTCATCGTAGTTGCAGAGATCTACTTTGTAATTCTTTACTTTCTGGCCCAGGATTTTTTCAGCACCATCGAGCAGTTTCATGTTTGAACGTGAGTTGTTATCAACACATACCACTTCATATCCATTTTCAACCAGGTCAACAATGGTATGTGCTCCAATATAACCACATCCGCCGGTAACTAATATCTTATTCATAGTTGTGTGATCGAGGTTTATTTATGATTTGATGAGGTTCATGATATATTGTCCATAACCACTTTTCAGCAGTGGTTGTGCCAGTTCTTTGAGTTGTTCGGTTGTAATAAATCCTTTCCGCCATGCAATTTCTTCAATACAGGCGATCTTGATTCCCTGCCGTTGTTCAATTACCTGTACAAACTGCGATGCCTGCATCAATGAATCAAACGTACCGGTATCAAGCCAGGCAGTTCCACGGTCGAGGATCGACACTTTCAGTTTGCCACGCTTCAGGTATTCTTTGTTTACATCTGTAATTTCATATTCACCACGTGGGCTGGGCTTCAGTTCCTTAGCGATCTGCACCACATCATTGTCATAAAAGTATAAACCGGGAACAGCATAATTACTTTTTGGCTGTGCAGGTTTTTCTTCAATACTTAAGGCATTGAAGTTTTCATCAAAATCAACCACACCATAACGTTCGGGATCGCTTACATGATAAGCGTAAATAATACCACCATCGGGATTTGTATTGTTGGCGAGTAATTTACCCAATCCCGCACCATAGAAAATATTATCGCCCAGTACAAGTGCCACACTGTCGTTACCGATAAATTCTTCACCAATTACAAATGCCTGCGCCAGTCCGTTGGGAACCGCTTGCTCGGCATACGAAAACTCGACACCTAAATTTTTTCCATCGCCTAACAGTCGTTTGAAGTTGGGCAGATCCTGTGGTGTGGAGATAATTAAAATTTCACGGATACCCGCCATCATCAATACAGATAATGGATAGTAGATCATCGGTTTATCATAGATGGGCATGATCTGTTTGCTGATCGCAAAGGTGATGGGATGTAATCTTGTTCCTGATCCTCCGGCAAGAATAATTCCTTTCATAGTTTTATTTTTTGAGCCGCAAAGATGCAACTACCTGTTATAAATAAAAAATCCAACCTTGGGGGCTGGATTCTTCAAAATAGTAAGGCAGGATATTAATCAAAGCCCGGAATAAAAAAGTGAAATAGTGCATATACCAATGCAGCCACACCTGCGCTTACAGGAATGGTTAAGATCCACGCCCATAACAGGTTAATGGTTACACCCCAACGTACCGCACTTAAACGACGGGTGGCACCAACACCTACAATTGAACCGGTGATGGTATGGGTGGTACTTACAGGCGCACCAAGATTTGCTGCTGTAAACAAGGTAATGGCGCCAGCTGTTTCGGCAACCACACCTTCCAGCGGCGTAACTTTTGTGATCTTGGTACCCATGGTTTTAATGATCTTCCAGCCTCCACTCATAGTACCAAGGGCAATGGCCGAGTAACAGGCAATGGGGATCCAGTTGGGCATTTCACCCAAATGAAACTGTGTTGGATCGTAGGCGATCAAGGCCGCCATAATAATACCCATTACTTTCTGTGCATCGTTTCCACCATGACCAATACTGAAAATAGCAGAGGAAACCAGCTGTAGTTTTTTATACATGTTGGCCGTACGGTAAGCCGTTTCGCCACGTAAATGATTATAGATGTAGGTGCCCACAAAAATAACACCGAGGCCAAGTAAGGCCCAACGTTCAAAATCTTTTTTGAATGGAATGAAAATAATACTTGCACTAACGATCACGGAAATGATCGCAATCTTGAGCCAGAAATTACGCTGGATGGTTACCAGTGTAATGAAGATTGAAATGAGCATTCCAATAATGGGAGCAAGTATAATAAAGATGAGTGTTTTGTAAATACTGGTGGGATCGATGCTCTGGAAACCGGCATGTGCAATGGCCGCACCGGCAAAACCACCGATCAATGTATGTGATGAAGATGAAGGAATACCATACCACCAGGTAAGCAGGTTCCAGAAAATAGCGGCGATTAAACCAGACAACACCAACGGCATTGTGATAAATTCTTTGTGCACTGTTTTAGCAATGGTGTTGGCCACTTCATGATCAGTAAATATGAAAAAGGCAATGAAGTTGAAGAAGGCTGCCCATACTACGGCCTGAAACGGCGTTAATACTTTGGTTGATACAATGGTGGCAATGGAATTGGCTGCATCATGAAACCCATTGATATAATCAAAGATGAGTGCCAGTGCTATGATGATTACTAGTAGAGTCATAAAATCAATTTGAAAATAAATGAATTTGAAAATTTGAAAATGAAGCCGACAGTTTCACGCTTTGCATTTTCAAATTGGTACATTAACAAATTTTCAAATTATTTTATGCGTATTTAACAATGATGGATTCAATTACATTCGCTGCATCTTCACATTTGTCCGTTGCAATTTCCATTACCTGGTAAATTTCCCGTTTCTTGATCACTTCTTTTGCATCGTTCTCGGTTGCAAACAAACGCTCAATGCTGTAATCAAACACATCATCGGCCTGGTTCTCGATGCTGTTGATGCGCACCAGTGCATCGGTGATCTGGCGCATGTTCTTCATATCCTTCAAACCGGTAACTGCTGTTTTAATGTTTTCGCAACCCTGTACAATCAGGTCGGCCATTTTGCTGAAACTTTCGTGTTGCGGATCCACACGGTAGAAGTTGATCTTTTTTGCAGAGGCAAAAATATAATCGGCTACATCGTCCATGGCTGTGGCGAGGTAGTGAATATCTTCACGATCAAAAGGAGTAATAAAGTTGCGGCTCAGTTCGGTAAAGATCTTGTGTGTAAGATCATCATTCTTGTGTTCCAGGTCTTCGATCTGGCGAAGCACTTCGGCACGAACATCAAATTCCCTTTCGTTGACCATCTTTTTCAATAACAACGACATTTCCAGAGAAGTAACTGATACTTCTTCAAACAACTGGTAAAAAATACGATCCTTGGGCAGGAAAAATTTCATGAACGAATTAATAACTGACATACGGTTGATTTAATGATGTTAAAAATTAAGTTGTGCCTGTAATCGCAACAGGTTTCCCTGCTGATAATTGTTACGTAATTTCGAATCTTCGAATCTTCTTCTTGAAATTGTATAAGCAGCAGTGAATTCAAAAAAACGGTTCATTTGCCACTCAACTCCCATTTCAATTTCTTTGACACTGTGGCTTCTTGCATCCAGTTCATGTTTCTTTCCACCTTTGTATTGTTGTACACGGGTGTAAGGGAAAAAAAACATGTCTTTCTTTGTTTTACTTTTTATTCTTCCATACAATGTGGCATAGCCGCCCCGCAGGTTTCTTACTTCAATTGAATCATTCACCGGATTGTATTGTGGGCCCCGGCCCCAGTTATATTCTGTAAGCAAACCAATTGGATTGGGGTACAAGTTAAAGCTTACTGCTGCACGTTCATCTCTGAATTCAAAACTTTTTACTGATTTAACCCCGGCTGTTCTTACATCGTTTGGCAATACATATTCTCCGGTATAAGCCTGTATAGCCGGTTCAATTACCTGGTTTTTTATTTTAAAAGGATAGCTGAGCCGTGAAACGATATGTGCTTTTTTATTCTGCTCTGGTCTGTTGGCGGTTTGGCCATTGTAAACACCAAATGCAAAAACGCCATAGTCACCTGATCCTTTTCTGTTGTCGTTGATGAACTCAGGATATTGTTCACGGGTTTTTGCAGGCGCCCAGTAGAAAAATACACCAAGGTCCCGTTCGTTCGAAACAGCACTGTTCAACGCATCATTCCGGTCGAGTGGTAAACGGTTTTGACTCGATTGCATATTTTCAAATCCATACGGTACTTTACTTTGACCGATACGAACCCTGAACTCACTTTTTTTATCAAAGGCAACATCAACATAGGCATCACGTAACTGAAAAACATTTTGAGATGTTCCAACAGTACTGCCAAAATCGGGTTGAATGTAGAAGTAGATTTGTTTGCTGAGGTTGCCGCTTAGAATAAGACGTGCCCGGCGTATTGCAAAGCCCCCGCCTTCGCCCCATGACCTGTCGCATTGTTCACATTTCAGGTTTTCATTCGTTTCTAACAGGCGGTTATAGCGAACCTGCATGTAACCACGTAAGGAAATGGTTTCGTACCACTTCTTTTTTGAAGAAGTAGTTGCTGTGTCGGGTTGATTGTTTTGGGCCATGAGTTTGTCCGAAATGAATAATAAAATGACAATCATAGCCCCTACGATTGTTCTCAATGGTATTACCTTTTAATTGCAGCGCAAAGGTGTAGAAATCGGGCTTTGGCAAAGGTGTTTGGCGTATTACCAAATTGTTAACTCTAACAAAAAGCCCCGCCAGGAAAGGCAGGGCGTTGCAATTAAAAGATAATATATGCCTTATCTTGAGGCTGTATTAATGCCTGTTAATCAGAATAATAATATTATTCAGTCTTAACCGGGAAGCGCAAATGTTTCAGTTCTATGTTACCCAATTGTTACGCCCCGGTTAATTGAATATTAATTTTTTACATGCTGCATTGCCAGACCTGCAGTAGTTAACATTGGCTTAATATGCAGGTAATATTTCCTTAACATGCGCTTCACTTTCACATAACATTGCAGAGGTTCCTTTGCGGCATCAAATTGATACTATGCAAAGGAAAAATTTACGAAAACTGTTTTACCTCCTTTCTCTTTTATTCATTACCCTTTCTTCAGCTGCACAATCGATCCGCATTAATGGCCGTGTGCTCAACCAAAAAAACGAACCTATACCGGGCGCTTCTATTTCTGTTTCAGAAGTAAACCGCTCGTTTGCAGCTGATGTGGAAGGACGCTTCTCTGTTCTGTTGGAGCAAGGAAAAAAATATACATTCACGGTATCCGCTGTTGGTTTTCAAACCAAGGCCGTAGATGAAGTAGAGGTAAAAGCAACAGAAATTGAAAATACAATTACTATAATAATGGATGTTGCTGCAAAAGAAGGCACTGAAATTATTATTCGCAGTACAGCCCGCAGAGAGAACACATCGGGCCTGTTAAGTTTTCAGCGTAACAACACTTCATTGTCAAGTGGATTATCAGCTGACTTTATCCGTCGTACACCCGATAAAAATACCGGTGAAGTTTTGAAGCGTGTAAGTGGTGCTTCGATCCAGGACAATAAATTCGTGATCGTTCGAGGTTTGAGCGACCGTTACAACCAGGCACTCATCAATGGTGCACAGTTGCCATCATCAGAACCCGATAAGAAAGCCTTTTCATTTGATGTGATTCCTTCACAATTGATCGATAATATCATCATCAATAAAACAGCAACGCCTGATCTTACCGGCGAGTTTGCGGGTGGTTTAGTGCAGATCAATACAAAAGATATTCCTACCAAAATTTCGCTCACACTTGGTGTTGGATTTGGATTTAATACACAATCTGCATTTCAGGATTTTACAAGTAACGAACGTGGCGCTACCGATTTTTTAGGATTTGATGACAGACGAAATCTTCCTGCCTCTTACCCGGTAAAGTATGGGGTGTTCAATACTCTTCCCGGTGATCAACGTCGCCAGGTGGGTGCCGATTTTCGTGATGATGTGTGGGCCGAACAAAACTCAACAGCTGGTCCTATCCAATCGTATAATCTTACCTGGGCCAATGCAGTTCGAGGCCAAAAGGGTGGCGCATTTGGTTCTGTAATTGGCATTACCTACCGCAATTCAAAATTGATCTACAACGCAACAAAAGAATTATTTGAGCGTGATGGTCAACAAGCGTTCTTCTCGTACGAAGATCAACAAAACAAATACAGCACAACCGTAGGTGCATTGGCCAACTTTGCATGGACAAAGAAGAACCATAAGATTGCTTTAAAGAATTTATTTAATCAACTGTATGAAGATAATTATTACAACCGCCGTGGACCGAATACTGAAAACCTGCAGGACGTTCATCTTCGCTCATCGGTATTGAATCAGCGTAGTTTATTATCATCACAGTTAGAAGGTACGCATACATTCTGGCGTGATCTGAAAGCAACCTGGAATATCAATTATTCGTACAACAGTAAAGAACAACCCGATCTGCGTGTATTAACCTATGCACGCAGCCTTGGTACAAACGATCCATTTGCAGTGAACCTGCGTGGAAATAATACAAACCGTTTCTTCAGTAACCTCACCGATCATGCAGGTGGTTATAATGTTTCACTGGCTTATTCGTTCAACATTGGTGAACAAAAACAAACCATTAAAGCAGGTGGTAATGCATTGGTTCGTTTACGTGATTTCAGTGCCATCATTCTTGGTTATAACGAACCGGGCGATGCAAGCTTGAACACATTACCGTTCGATCGCATTTTTGCCAGCCAGAATTTTCTGAAAGGCGATGGGTTTGAGTTATCAACTGCATTGCAGAATCCGCAGGATAAATATTTTGGTATCTCTGCTCTTAATGCCGGTTACCTGATGCTTGATAATAAGCTGGGTGATAAGTGGCGTTTGGTGTGGGGTTCACGTGTTGAAAGTTTTCAGCAGTTCCTTAAATCACAACAACAGGGAACGGATAAAGCGATCATCATCAACAGCGAAAAGATCGACATCTTACCATCTTTCAACTTAACGTATAACCCACAAGCCAGAACCAATATCCGTATTGCCGGTTCACGCACTGTGGCAAGACCCGAGTTTCGTGAGATTGCACCATTTACATTTTTTGATTTTGAAACAATTGCTTCAACAGCCGGTTCTCCAAACTTAAAACGCAGCAGTATTTTAAATGCCGATCTGCGTTATGAGTGGTATCCAAAAGCAGGTGAAGTAGTTTCGGTAGCTGCATTTTACAAGCAGTTTACTGATCCAATTGAATTGCGTTTGAACAGTGCCAGTGTGGCCACACGTCGCCAGTACCAGTTTCAGAATGCTGTAAGTGCTGATCTGTATGGTGCGGAATTTGAGATCCGGAAAAGTCTTTCCTTCCTTTCTAAATCAACTGCATGGCTTGAGCGTTTGGTTGTATCAGGTAATGCTTCGTTTATTTTCTCTGAAGTTTTATTGGGAAATACTGATCCTTCAGGAAATCCGCTGCCTGCAACAGCTCGTCCGTTACAAGGCCAGTCGCCATACCTCGTAAATGCAGGATTACAATATGATACTGAGAATGGATTTGGTGCATCTATCTTGTACAACAAAATTGGTCAGCGTTTATCACTGGTTGGTAATAACGATTTCGGTGATATCTACGAGCGCCCACGTGATCTTCTCGATCTGCAGGTTTCACAAAAAATATTAAAGCGTAAAGGCGAAGTGCGTATCACCGTTAGTGATTTGCTGAACCAGCCTATCCAGACATACGAAAACAGAAACAGTGCAAAAAGTTATCAGCCCGGAACCGATAAACCATTCAGTTCCTTTACACCCGGCACAACATTCACTGTTGCTTTTACCTACGATTTTGATTTAAAAGGAAAATAAACCATCAATAAAAATTTTAAACTACAAACAAGAAATATGAAACAGCTATTATGGACATTGGCTGCAGCAGTTACGGTAAGTTTTACTGCCTGTATTAAAGTAAACATCGACGATTCAACTACCAACAATGGTTCAACTACACCGGTGGGTACTACGTTGCAGGATCGTATCATCAGTTCAAAAGTGATTAGCGGAAGTATCAACGAGAATGTAGAGCTGCCTAAAGGTAAATACACGTTAAGAGGTTATGTATATGTGAACGACCGGGCACGTTTAACCATTGCAGCCGGTTCAATTATCGTAAGCGATACCGTTAATAAAGGAGCCATCATTGTTGAGCAAAATTCACGCTTGATTGCAGAAGGTACAGCAAATGAACCAATCGTTTTCACATCAGGTAAAGCACCGGGCCAACGCAGACCAGGTGATTGGGGTGGCATTATTTTGTTGGGAAATGCACCAACCAACCGTGCAACTACACCCATCATTGAAGGTGGTGTAAATGCAGTATATGGTGGAAGTCTTGCAAATGATAACAGCGGTATCATCAAATATGTACGTATTGAATTTGCAGGCATTGCAGCCGATCCTAACTCAGAGATCAACGGATTGACATTGGGCGGTGTTGGTAATGGCACCGTAATTGAAAACGTACAGGTATCATATGGTAATGATGATGCGTATGAATTCTTCGGAGGCACGGTTAACTGTAAAAATCTGATTGCATTTGCTACAGCCGATGATGATTTTGATTTTGACTTTGGTTACAATGGCCGTATCCAGTTTGCCGTTTCATTACGTGATCCGTTATTTGTAGATCCAGGTGATGCTGGTAATGGTATTGAGTGTGACAATGATGGTACAGGTACTGTTGCTGGCCCACGTACACGCCCGCAGTTGAGCAATTTCACATTTGTTGGACCCAACAACGCACCTGGCACATTAGCAAATCACAACTTTACAACTCGTTTCCGTCGTTCAACCCAATTCTCACTTACCAATTCAATTTTGATCGGTTACATGGACGCTGGTTTCCAGTTTGAAAGTGATTCAACCGCTGCTGCTTATATTGATGGTCGTTCACGTTTCCGTCATAACCTGGTGCATGCTGTTGTTGAGCCTTACAAAGTAAGCAGCACATCATTGATCAATGCAGCTGCTGTTCAATCAAAAGCAGAAGGTGTTGACAGTTGCAAAACGTATGCAAGTGCAAACGATGTAATGTTGGAAAATCCTTTCAGTCTTACTGCACCTAACTTTTTGCCAAAAGCAGGAAGCCCTGCCTTAACCGGTGCAAGCTTCTTTGGTTTAAGCGGTTTTACAACAACAACTTATGTTGGCGCATTCGGTACTACCAACTGGATGCAGGGCTGGGCAAGCTTTACACCACAAACAAATGTGTATTAATATATTTTACTCGAAAGAGTAGCGAAGGATTTCCTTAAGCAAGTATCCTCTATTCAGCCTCCTGTTCTCAGGGGGCTTTTTTATTAAAGAATGCTGCTGCCCGCCTCTTGTTACTCGCTTTCCGCAAATCAAATTGTACAAACGTATGCTTCATGTATTGGCGAGTAGCAAGCAGCGGTCAGCGTGCAGCTTTCTTCTCCCGAAATAACAATTCCTACATATTCACATCATCATTTGGTAAAACAGCAAGCCCATCTTTATATCAGCAGTAAAAAGACTTATCGGTTTAGCAGTTTTTTATCAATCGAGGGTTCATTTTTCTCATGACTTGACTGGGAACTACGCCGTACTGATTCTTCAGAACGGCCTTTTACTTTTAAGGAGAGTGAGGTTGTGGCACAGCATTTTCGTTTGTGCATGCGATGAGGATCGCTCGTCTTTTCAATGAAATGATCCATCAATGTCAGCCATTAATCTTCTGCAATTTCCTGACGGCCCTGGAGTGTAAACCCGAAAGTAGTACCTACATCGAGCCGGCTGCGTACATGCATGGTTTGTCCGTGTGCCTCAATGATGTGTTTGCAAATGGAAAGCCCCAATCCACTGCCGCCTTCTTTGCGGCTGCGGGCGAGATCGGTTCTGTAAAAACGTTCGAATATACGGGTGAGATGTTCTTCGGCAATACCAAATCCATCGTCACTGATTTCAATTAACACCAGGTTGTCATGTGTTTTATATACACTGAATACAATACTGCCGTTTTGTTTTCCATACTTAATGGCGTTATCAACCAGGTTGATCAATACCATGCGTATTTTTTCTTTATCGGCATAAACGGTGGTTGATAATTCCGAACCTTTTTTAAACGAAGTTTTGATGTTTTTTTCCGTTGCTTTAATGGAAAGACTTTCAAATATTTCTTCGATCAGTTCCTGGATAATGAAATTGCTTTTGTATAACTGCTGTTCGCCGCTTTCGAGTTTTGAAATTTCATCGAGGTCGTCAACCAGGTTTACCAGGCGGTCGATATTACGGGAGGTGTTGAGTAGAAACTTTTTCGCCACATCTTCCTTCTGCATCGCACCACTCAGCAATGTATCTACGTAACCTTGTACAGCAAAAATGGGCGTCTTTAATTCATGGCTCAGGTTCTGTAAAAATTCTTTCCGGTATTGTTCGTTTTGCTTGAGTGTTTCGATTTCTTCTTTTTTTTGCTCTGCCCAGGCTTCTACTTCTTCGCTTACTTCCTGCAAACTCTTTTCAGGCAAAATCGATTTATTAAAAAACTCTTCCCGTTTGGTGGCTTTTGTTTGTGAAATGAATTTGTAAATAAGTTTGATGTGGCGGTAAATAAAACGTTCTGTAAAATAACGGATGAGTAAATAGCTGATGAGGAATAACACTGCAAAGCTCAGCAAAGCGATCCACCAGCTCCTGATAAAAAAATAATTGGCTAAGCCTACCAGTAAAGAAATGGCAAATGCAGTAATGGCTGCAACCTGTACCGGGCTGATCTGGCGGGGAGTAAGCATGCGCTGTTTGTCTGTAATTGAAACAAACAAAAGTAAACAGGAATTAAATTGTACCCATCTCAAACTTATACCCAACACCTTTTACAGTAGTGATGCAGTCGATGTTGAGTTTCTGCCTGATCTTGCGGATGTGCACATCAATGGTGCGGTCGCCCACAATTACATCGGCTCCCCATACCTGGTTTAATATTTCATGACTAAGAAACACACGGCCGGGTTTGGATGCCAGCAAAGCCAGCAATTCAAATTCCTTTTTTGCGAGTACAATATCCTGCCCATGATACTTTACCATGAACTGTTCTTTATCAATCTGCAGATCGCCGATCTTGATAATGGATTCATCGCCTTTGAATGTTCTGCGGAACAAAGCGTTCACCCGGCTGATGAGTACTTTGGGGCTGATGGGTTTGCTTACATAGTCATCGGCACCCATTTCCAGTCCTTTAATGTGGTTGGCCTCATCGTTCAGGGCAGTAAGCATAATAATGCGTGTATCAGCAAAAGCAGGTTGCGAACGAAGGATATTGCAAACATCCATTCCGTTTTTGCGGGGCATCATTACGTCCAGTATAACGAGGTCGGGCTGATGTTTTTTGGCGAGATCGAGTGCTTCATCACCATCTTTTGCCTTGATTACCGTATAGCCTTCAACCGTAAGGTTGTACTCAAGTATTTCCAGAATATCCGGCTCGTCGTCGGCAATCAGAATTTTTTTTCCTTTGGGTTCCATGACTTGTGCTGCAAATTTAGACGCATGCTTCCATGCAAACTCCACGTTAATATTATAAAATTGTTAACGACTTTTGGTGATTCGGGCATGCTTTTGCAGGTATTGGCCGTTAGCCGTCCGGCTTTTGAATGAAAATTGAGGTTAATTTTGTACACGATGAGAAAATATGCCTTTACATCTTTGTTTGCTTTTTGTGCGCTGGCAGGGTTTGCACAAAACAGGATTACGTTTGATACCAATGCGGTAAAAATTCCGATGAGCCGTGTAATATGGCATGAGAACATTGATAAAGAACAGAAACGTACCGACCGGGTAGATGGCAAAATCGATAATTTTCTGAAGCTTACCACTAATGACGATCTCAATATACAGATCTCCGATGTGATTTTGCGCCGGGTGGATGAATTACAGTTGGATATTGAACGGATGGATGGCGATAACAATTTCAAGATCGGTCAGCTCCGTTCACTGCGTGAATTACTGCAGGCCATTGCCAGCAGGGCAAAGGAGAAGGAAGTGCCGCCATTGATTCCGCAGCTTTTCAACAGTTACGAAGAGTGCATGAAGCTGCAGGCAAACAACCAAAGCATGGTGCCTGTGTTTGAGAAACTGCCTTACCAAGGAGCGGAGTTGCTATCAACCATTTTTGTGCAGGCAAAAGAGATGGATGAAATTAAAAAAATGGTGTTCCTGAAAAAAGCACGCATCAATCCTTCTTTTATTTTGCCCGGTATTGCTCCTTTCGAGAACGAACCGTTTGCAGATAGTTTGATTTTGCTGGCAGCTGATAAAATTCCACTGGAAGTATACAGTTATGCGCAGGCAACCAAAACGGCAGCGGCACGAATCATCCGTCGTAATACCAATCAAAAAGTACAAACCATTGCAAAGCTCAGTTCCATTATGAACGGTACGTTGTATTTGCCGTTTCTGGATGAATTGTTGCGTAACCAGCTAACAATTGATGATATTCGGGCAGTAGTGGAAAACGAACTGGCCTATTACAAACTGCTTGTAAAAACACAAACAAAATATTTCACCCGCATGGCAACCGGCGATACACCGGTACTGGCAAATGTATTGTATCAAACCCTGGAACGAAAAGCCACTGATGTGTTTGTAAACGTAATGAATGATCTGCACGATTCACCTGATGCCGTGCGGATGCGTGTTTCGGATCCATTGAGCTCACAGGAAATTTATTATCTCATTGTTACCACTGAAGAAGTAATTTATACCAGCACGTACACCAAGTTGTACGATCGTATGATGACACGCTTCCCCGGCAGACGAAGTGATTCGCTCTTAATGTCGTTGAATTTTGATAAGTTCAAAAAGTTTATCAAAATGGCGGCCAACTATAACCGGCTCGATGATTTTCTGAAGTCCATGCCGGAGTTACGTGGCCGGCAGTTGATGCATGCGTTTGTGAATGGGTTACAGAAAACCAATTCACTTGAAGATGCTGTGGATGTGGCTGATAGTTACGGCAGCATTATGGATGTAGATTTGCAGAATTTTTTAAAGCGGTTGGTGAAGGAAAATTATGAAAAGAGTTTGCAGGAAAAAGACCGTAAAGGAGAAGTGATTTATAATATTCTTC
>CAYMSG010000033.1:0-15907 GCA_964392955.1 uncultured Chitinophagaceae bacterium
TAATTTTTGTGTTGATTTTTTTGAACAGGGAACAAAGACCGATCAACGGTTCATAAAAGTTCAACAGCAGATCGGGTTTGTATTCATCCACCACTTCCCTGATGAGCTTCATACTCTTCCGGTACTTCTTGCACTGCCATACATTTTTTACGATGGATCGGCCCAGTAAAATGGATTTGTTTTCTTTATCAGTTATGAAATTGGGGCTGCGATACGTGATGATCGGAACTTTGATGCGCTCTCTTACAAACGCAGGAATTTCACGTCGGTTACTGCTGCCAATCAGTACAGCTGCCACTTTATGCCCACGTGCTGTAAGCAAATCATAGGTCGCAATGGCCTGTGTTAAATGGCCACGGCCTTCGCCCTGCACTGCAAAAACAAATGTATTTTTCATAAAAGTTCAGGTGTTAAACTTGGAAAATAGCTTGTGCTTGTTTCAATTGTTTCAACCGGCGATTGTTGTTGCAGCCAATCGTTATAATAAAGAATACTCCAGTTGCCATCTTCTGTTTCAACCAATGCGCTCATGGTTTCTACCCAATCGCCACTGTTGAGGTAATGGATATTGTCAATTGTTTTATCGGCAGCCTGGTGAATATGCCCGCAAATAACACCTTCACAATTATTGGCGGCAGCAACAGCACATAACTGTTCTTCATAATCGCTGATAAACGAAACCGCCGTTTTTACTTTTGCTTTTACTACCTGCGACAATGAATAGTAAGGCAATCCCCGTTTGGTGCGATATTGATTGTAATGTCGGTTGAGCCAGAGTAAAAATGTATAACCCACATCACCCAGCTTGGCAAGCCATTTCAACTTTGTAGTAACTGTGTCGAATATATCGCCGTGTACTACATAATATCTTTTACTGCCACTTTGCAGAATGTGATGCCGTTTAATGATAAACTGTCCGAATGAGAAAGGCAGTATTTCATCCAGGAAATCATCATGGTTACCACGCAGGTAAATCACTTTAGTGTTGTACTTGTGCATGTATTTCATAATGATGCGGAAGAACGAAGTGTGTTTCTTTTTCCACTCGCCTGATTTGCGGAGTTGCCAGCCATCAATGATATCCCCGTTCAGGATCAGCGTATCGCAGCGGTGTTCCCGCAAAAAATCCACTACTTCTTTTACCCGTGAGTTACGGATGCCAAGATGAATGTCGGAGAGGATAATAGTTTTATACCGGGTCTTCACAGCGAAGGGTTTTACAAAGGTTGAATTCTCCTGTTATCATAATATTGATGAATGATTAAAAGAGAATGAATAAATTGTAATGAAATTGTTAAGCCGGTGTCAGGACGTCGCAGACGTCAGACACCTGAAGCAGAAAATAGAAAGTTTGCAACCCTTGTTTAACATCGTAAGAACAATAACAGTCTGTTTGAGGGTTAGCAACTTTACAACCTTATTCAATAAATATGCATTACATCGAACATCTTACAAAAGATAAAAAGCTCAGAAAAGTACTGGAGAACCAGGATGCACATGTGTTGGTCAAACGAAAGAAAGTGTACCTGCATCTCTGCGCATCCATCATGAGTCAGCAACTGAGCACCAAAGTAGCCGATGTGATCTACAAACGGTTTCTTGCGTTGTACGGAAAGAAAGAACCAACTGCACAACAGATACTGGACACACCGTTTGAAACCTTACGGGCAATTGGACTGAGTAATGCAAAAACCAACTACGTACACAATGTGTGCAGGTTTTTTATTGATGAAAAACTCACAGATGCGCAGTTGTATAAAATGAGTAATGAAGAAGTGATCAATAAACTTACGCAGATCAAAGGAGTAGGCAAATGGACAAGTGAAATGATCCTGATGTTTGCCTTGCAGCACGAAGATGTGCTGCCGGTAGATGACCTGGGAATACAGCAGGCGATGATCAAATTGTATAAGTTAGATAACTCGAATAAGAAATTCCTGTACGAACAAATGCAGAAGATTGCAGAAAAATGGCGACCCTACCGCACTTATGCCTGTGTGCATTTGTGGCGATGGAAGGACAAAGGTTAATTGATAATTGAATATGAGTAATTAAAAATAGCCCAAACAGGTTATGTTATATGAAAGAGGCGATGATGATACTGTTGTTATTGGCTTTGTCGAATAAACTTGATGCGCAGGATGGTCCTACAGCAGGTTCGGCTCTTCGTTCATTGTCGGGTGTGGATATGATGACGAACAAAGTGATCAATGTTGTATTCAGGGAATCGAAAGACTATACCTTGTTTCATTTTTGGAAAAGCCAGAGCGACAGCTGTATCAAGGAATTTCCAATGCTGGTTGCACTCGTTAAGAAATACGATAGCAACCTCACCGTGTACGGATTTCCGTATGAGTACAAACAACAGATCCCTGCGGCTAAAGAAATGTCAAATACTTACAAATTGAAATGGGTACACTTGCTGCAGTACCGGCAAACCAATCCCGAAGGTGCCAATGTAATTGATGTATTAAAGATCACCGATTTCCCCACTTACATGCTGTTGGATAAAGAAGGAATGATTTTGGTTCGTTCCGGTTCGCTGGATGATGTGGAAGTGGTGTTGAAGAGGTTGGAGTGATAGTTATGTAGAAAGTATTTGTTTTTTAAAGTCGTTGATTAGTTTCCTTTTCGAAACGAAGTCTAAAAAGTAAAAGATTGTAAAAAAAGGTAGAAAGGTGAGTATACCACTTGGCTCTTTAAAGAATGTGCCTTTAATTAGGTTGATAACAAAGCCAATTATTAAAGCAGAGTAAAATATCATTGTAAATATTCCTGTCTTTGGCAAGATAGTAAACGATGTACCACTTCCTTCTTTTTGAAGAACCACCTTAATACATGTTTTAAAAACCTCAGGCAATTTCGGATCGCTTTCAAGGAATGAGTTTGATCTTATTTTATAAGTTAACGGTTCTGTAGACATGATAGTCCCTTCTACCTCGGATGAGTTAAATGTATTATTCTCAAATTTTTCATTAATAAGGTTAAAATAATAATAAATGTCTTTCTCGCCATACAATACAACCTCGCCGATATAAAACTTCTGTAATAAATTCATTGGAACTTACTTAGATTTTAATCATTTCACAACTTTTTAAATATGCTTCATCAATCATAGCACCTATTCCAACCGCATCATCAATTTCTACAACACCATTCTCAAGAAACTTCATGCCACCAACAACAGGATCTTCTTTTAACATCAACGGTGTATCCAAATCGTAATGTACGATCAGATCACTGCAATAGGCAAAGTGCACCAACGCTGTAATAGCCAACCGGCTTTCCATAAAACAGCCAACCTGTAGTTTTAAGTTGTGTGCCTGGGCTACTTCCACAATCTTTAATGCATGCCAGATGCCGCCACTCTTCCCGAGTTTGATATTGAAATAATCGCAGGCGTTGAGTTTTGCTAATCGTTCGGCGTCGTGTTCATCAAAACAACTTTCATCACTCATGATCTTGATGGGACTGTTCTTTCTTACTTCCGGCAGCGACATATAGTTCCAACGTGCAATGGGTTCTTCACAATGTTCAATCCCGAAATCTTTCAATGTATTTAACGTTGCGATAGCCGTTTCAACATCCCAACCCTGATTGGCATCAATGCGCAATGGCAGTTCGTTGCCAATAGCATCACGAATGGCTTTGATCCGTGCTACATCTTCTGCCGTGGTCGTACCCAGTTTTACTTTTATAGATGGGAAACCTGCTGCTTTGTATTGAATTGCTTCACGTGCCATTTTTTCGGGAGTACCAAGTCCCACCGTCATATCTGTTGAGATCACTTTGTTCTTTGTACCACCCAATATCATACAACGCCATATCAAACGCACTCTTAATACTTTCGTTACGGGTAATGAGTCGATCCATCGCTGCTACACATTCTTCAATACGCAACGGATCTTTTCCTTTCAATAAACCGGCGAGGTATTGCCCAACAATAAAACAGGTATCCATGTTTTCGCCGTTAATGCTCATGTATGGACTGCATTCGCCAAAACCACTGATGCCTTTGTTGGTGCGGATGATCACCAGTACATTGTCAGCATCGTATTGTGCACCCAAAGAAATCACAAAGGGCTGTTTGAGTGGAATACGCAGTTTGTATAATTCGATGGACGTGATTTGTAATTGCATGAAACGAAGTTAATAAAAAGAGTCCCGCTTTTGGCGGGACTCATATCAGGGGAATCATTTTATTAATTTCATCAGCGGTTTATTTTACCAGCTTCAACTCCTTAATCAAATGATCAGCACCGCCCAGCTTATCAATACACCACAATACATAGCGGATGTCAACACAAATAGTGCGGTTGAGATCTTTATCAAACGCCAGCTTATGACTTAATGCTTCGTAGTTACCATCAAACGCTAAACCAATTAACTCGCCATTGGCATTGATCACAGGTGAGCCACTGTTACCACCGGTGATATCGTTGCTGGTAATAAAACCAATGACCAAGTCGTTACGACTTTTATCAATGTACTGACCAAAGTCTTTTTTCTTTAATAACTCAATTTGTTTCGAAGGGAGATCGAATTCATAATCGCCCGGTTTGTATTTTTCCAGCAACCCTTTTGAAGTGGTAACGAAATCATATTTCACTGCATCTTTCGGCATATAACTTTTTACATTGCCATACGATACACGCATGGTAAATGTAGCATCGGGATACATCTTCTTTGCTTTCACCGGATTCATCTCCATAATTCCTTTCAGGTATAACCGGCCCAGATCGTTATTCTTGATTGTAAACTCGGTGAAGCGTGGTTGAAATTTTACATTCCAGTTTTTAAAGAATGCACTGGCAATGGCAAAAGCGGGATCTTCCTGTAATTTCACTCCATCGGGATTGCTGACAAATGCATTCCATTTCGATTCATGCAGAAGCATGGTGTTGGCAAACACGGCGGCTGCATATTTTTTCCAGGTAGCTTCTTCTTTCAAATCACCAAAGCTGCCTTTCACGCTTTCAAAAAAACTGATGGGATGTTGTTCTTTCGGTACGTCTTGATAATACATCATCAGCATTTTGCCAACGATCTGTTGATCACTGGCAGCGTTGTGTGCTTCCAGAAAATTTTTGCGGGCCGCAACAGCCGCATTCATCGCATTGGTTATATCGGCCTTGCTTGCATTTGGTTTAACAAGGGCCGCTTCCAGTTGAATCAGCGAAGAAGCAAAGGAGAGTAAGGGTGATCCAAAAATTCCCTCCATCATATACACACGATGCAGTGCATACGGTTGCCAAGCAGCATATACTTTTTCCCACTCAGGAAAAATGGCAGCGTACTCAGGTTTATCGGCTGCCCATTTGATAAATGTTGCTTCTGCTTTTTGTTTCTGTCCATACACATCATACTTCAATAACTGTTTGGTTTCACCATCATAAAACTTCCAGTAATTGGCAATGCTGGCATAGCTGCTGGCTAATTTTAGTTTGGTGCCTGCATCTTTCTGCATTTCTGCAAACATGTATTTCAAACGTTCATCACGCAGCTTCACCAACGTAGGGTTATTGATATCGGTTGAAAGTTTTACACCCAATGATGTTTCGTAACGGTTGGTGCTGCCGGGATAACCCCAGGTCATGGCGAAATCACCATCTTTTAATCCACGGATCGAAACAGGTAAAAAATATTTTGGTTTGAGCGGAATATTCTCGGTACTAAATTCAGCAGGTTTTCCATCTTTACCGGTGTACACACGAAACACACTGAAATCACCGGTGTGGCGTGGCCATTCCCAATTGTCTGTATCGCCACCAAATTTTCCAACACTTTCCTGCGGTGTACCCACCAAACGAATATCACGGTAGCGCTGGTAGATGAATGCTAAAAACTGATTGCCTTTAAACAACGGACTGATACGGCATTCAATGGATTGCTCGGCATTTGATAAACGTTGATTGATAGATGCCAGCACAGCGGCTTGTTTATCGGCTCTTGCTTTTCCAAGTAAGGTGCCAAGCGAATCGTTTACTTCTTTTGTAACATCGGCAATGCTTACCAAGAACTGAACAGTAAGACCGGTGCGTATCTCATCTTTCAAACTCTTGGCATAAAAACCATCACGCAGATAATTATGCTCTACTGATGATGCTGATGCAATAGCGCCATAACCACAGTGGTGATTGGTAAAAATCAAACCCTTGCTGCTTACAATTTCACCGGTACATCCGTTTCCGAAAATGATAATGGCATCTTTCAGCGACGCTTTGTTGATATGATACAATTGCTCTTTGGTAAGCTTCAACCCTTTTTTCTGCATATCAGCATATACCTGCTCGCCTAAAAGAAGTGGCAGCCACATGCCTTCATCTGCATAAGTCCGCACTAATGTAAAGGCAAATACAATCGTTACAAGAATCTTTCTCATGGAATTATTTTTTATGACACAAATTTTAAGTGAACAAACCTACGGAAAAAGCAAAATCAGAAAACCTGTTTGCCGTCAGTCTTTTTGCTGCAAACTCGTTTTTGTGCTGTAGGTTTTAGGTGCTGTTGAATTATTTTCTGTAGCGCTGATCCTGTTGTCAAAATACTGATTGGTATGGCAATTATCGCCATCGCAACAGGGCAAAGCATTGGTAAAACAAACGGGGCATTGATAATGGCCGTGCACATGCACCAGTTGCACCATATGTCCGCAGAATAAACATTGTTGCATATCCTGAAGTTAAACTAGTTTTTGTTTACAGCAGTTACTATCGGTAACCAATCCAGCTGCGTTTCCTTGCATCGTATAAAAAATACGTATTGTTGGAATAGCTGAAATTGAGTTTATCTTTTACAACAGCATCGGCAGGTAATTTTAGTTTTTGCGAAATGAGTCCGTCGTTTTTGCTGTACAGTTCTATTTCTTTTGTTTCAAGATTCAATAAACCATATTCTGCATTGCTGATGCCGGTGTACACAACAGTTGTTGTATTATATTTTGTAAGTACGGCATTTGAATCGATCACCAGATCAGCAGGTGGTGGAGTTTTTTTACCGTAGCCGGCTTTCAGCAGTACGGTTCGTTCTTTTACTTCTGCACCGGTTGCTGCATTGTATGCAACAACAGTTGAACCTTTTAAAAAGTGTACCAGGTTTTCACGCAGGTTGTATTGACCAACGGAGTTGGGATATGGTTGTAACTGTCCGGGCAAAAATGGTTTTGCATCATACGGAACACCCGCATCATCCAACACATAACTTACCCAGCCGCCGTTGCCGAATAAATTTCCCTGGAAGGTTTTGAGTGCATTGTTATACCACAATCCACGCACATCAGCCAAGATTGAAAGGTCGGGTGGCGACATCATTTCACCTACCTGGTTGAAATAGGCAAAGCTGTATGTTTTATTACCGGCTATAGTTGCATAGAAATAACGGTTCTTCCCATTTTGGGCAACGGTGCCACCATTATCGCCGGGGCCTTTCGGCATTTTCAATTCAATGGTTTTACGTAATTGACGAACAGATTGTGCAGAAGCAGATGAAAAAAATATGGCTGCACTAAAAAAGAAAAGAAAGAGTTGTTTCATGTGTTACGATCTTGTTAGGGTGTAACAGCTTTCGGCTGCTGAAATGAAGACTAAAATTAACGAAAGCACTCCAACTGCACTGTTAAAATAAAAAGCCAAACAGTTCCATTAACAGGGCAATACTTACATGCACCAGTAACCCACCCCAGATGCTTTTGCTGTTGTAAGATATAGCTCCGAGTATCAAGCCACCAAAAAAACTGCTGATGGCTTCCATCATTGGTTTGCCTAAATGAATGGAGAAGTAGAAAAGAGCAATTGGCAGAAGGCATTGCCTGCCCATAATTTTCCCCAGTGTAATAATGAGAAACCCACGAAAGAATAATTCAATGCTGATGAAATCAGAAGCGTAGGTAGCTTCAAACAATATGTAGTGCCAGGGTTTAGCCTGTGTACCTGATTGAGCAGCTACAATTTGCGCTTTTGGATAAACGGCCGCAAAATCTGTTTGTAAAGATGCCCACACCAGTAAGGGCAGCATGCATACGATCAATAAAAAATAGGATTGTAGCGAAACTGTTTTAGCTGTGCCATACAGCCCGGATTTTTTTTCTGTATAACGATGCAGCAGCATGAGTGCCGCTGTCATTACAACAAGTCCGCCGAACCATGTTGCCGGTTGTTGAAATGTTTTTTGTGCTGCACTACCTGCTGCAAAAGGCAATAGTCGGTGAAAAGGAATCGCCACTTTCAAGGCAAACAGGAGTGATGCTGTTACAAGTATAAATTGGATGCGCTTGTTGCTGAAAATACCTGTGCCAGCTTCGATTAATATACCTGCTGCAAAAAAAACTGTAAACAATATACTGTACCAGCAGAATAAAACGAGAGAGGGTTCTTTTCTCAACCACAGAGAAACCGCACCGGAATAGTTGAGGTAGCAGGCAAGTACTATGATGCTCAAGGCCGCAACATATTTTTTAACAGATGCTGTTTGCAACAGGTCTGTTACGGTAAATGCAATCAGTTTTTTCAAAACAGTTGATTATAGGTTGCAGAACACAAACATTGCTGTTTATGCATTCAACTTCTGCCAAAGAATATCTTTCAGTTCAATCAATCCTTGTCCTGTAACAGCAGAAATAAATACATGTGGAATATTTTTCGGTAATTCTTTTTCAATCGCAGCTTTCAGTTCATCATCGAGCATATCACTTTTACTTACGGCAATGATGAATTCTTTCTGCAGCATTTCCGGGTTGTATTCTTCCAGTTCCTTGTGCAGAATTTCAAACTCTTTTTTATGATCGTTACTATCGGCCGGAATTAAAAACAGCAACACGGCATTCCGTTCAATGTGCCGGAGAAAACGATGCCCCAGTCCTTTGCCTTCAGCGGCTCCTTCAATGATACCGGGCAAATCGGCAATGCAAAAACTTTTTCCCTCACGGTACTCCACCATTCCCAGTTGGGGTGTAAGTGTAGTAAAAGCGTAATCAGCAATTTTTGGTTTGGCAGCAGTGATTGATGAAAGCAAGGTTGATTTACCAGCGTTGGGAAATCCAACCAAACCAACATCGGCCAATACTTTCAGTTCCAACAGCATCCAGCCTTCCACACCCGGTTCACCTGGTTGAGCATGTTCGGGCGCCTGGTTGGTAGGCGTTGCAAAATTGCTGTTCCCTAAACCACCACGTCCGCCACGCATCAAGATAATTTCCTGGCCATGTTCCAGTATTTCGGCTTTTATTTCACCGGTTTCTTCATCACGGGCAATGGTTCCGAGCGGCACTTCAATAATAATGTCTTTGCCATCCCTGCCCGTCATATTGTTTTTGCCGCCAGGTGCACCATCTTCGGCCAGTACGTTTTTATAGTATCGTAAATGTAATAAGGTCCAGAGTTGTGAGTTGCCCCGCAGAATAATGTGGGCACCACGACCTCCATCGCCACCATCGGGCCCGCCAAAAGCTGTGAGTTTATTCCGCATAAAATGCTTGATGCCTGCGCCACCATGTCCGCTGCGGCAAAATACCCGTATATAGTCGATGAAGTTCTTTTCCATGTTTGGCGGCAAAGATAGTTTTTATGGGCCGAGCAGCCTTATTTCTATTGAAGTGCATTGGCGTCGCACACTTGTACTATATCAAAGAGAGGAGGGAAGGCGAATAAGATTTAATTTTCAGAAAATATTGAAAATTTGGAAAATAAAATTTAAATTTGTTTTGTCATTCAATCAAACGGATTTTATGAACACCATTGCCTACATCATTTACTTACTGCTCACGTATCTTATTACGGTTCACGTAGGGCTTCGGTTTTACAAAAATGGCAGGCTCTATATTCTCAACTTACTTAACGGAGATCAAGAGCTGACGAATTTCATCAACAGGTTATTACTTGTAGGCTATTATCTTCTCAATCTTGGTTATGCAGCGATGATGATTAGCATTTGGGAAGCCATTACAAACTGGATTGATTTGTTCACCAGTATCTGCATCATGACCGGCCGCATTATGCTGACACTTGGAGTGATTCATTTCATGAATATGACAGTTATTTATTTTCTGAGCAAGCAAAAACAATCTCCCCTCACTTCCAAAAACAAATTATCATGAAAGCTTCTTTCAACTTCACCGCCTACTTAATTTACCTTCCGATTGTGATGACTCTTACCTGGTATGTTGCATACGTACTGTTTAAAAACAGCAGAACATTCATGCTTGATATTTTTCATGGCAAAGAAGAGATAGCCACTTCAACCAATACCTTATTTAAAACAGGATTCTATTTATTGAATTTAGGCTTTGCATTAGTGATCATGGAAATTGCTGCAGAAATTCTGGACGGAGAAACGATGCTTGAAATACTGAGTTATAAAATAGGAGGCTTTAGTATTTATTTAGGTGTTATGTTGTTCTTTAATCTCTATCTCTTCTTCAGAGGAAGAAGAGTTTCGAAGGAGAGAAGTCGCTTTTTACAACAACATGATACGGCAATAAAGTGAACATAAAAAAGCCCTTCTCATGAAGAGAAGGGCTTCGGTTTTCGGGATATTTTCATTTACCTCTGAAACTTAGTTTTTAATGAGGCGTTGTGTATGTTTACCATCTTTTGCAACTACTTCCAGCATATAAATTCCGGGTTGCAATTGTTGAAGGTTATCAATTACTATAATGTTATTTCCTTTTTGTACAGGTGTTCTTTTTGTAATCAGGGTTTGTCCATTCAGGCTGTTTACCCGAATTACTAATTCTTCTTTCTCACTTGCATCAACCTGTATCTTAATGTTACTTACAAAGGGGTTTGGATAAGCCGTAAAGTTGCTGATGCGGGCACCACCGATGCGTAAGGATACAGTTTTTGAATAACTGCCTTTGCCATCTGCATCAACTTGCTTAATGCGGTAATAGATCACTCCAGTTGAAGAGCCGATAGCGTCTGCATACGAATAGCGCTGCACTAAAGTGGTGTTACCCTGTCCCGCAACTGTCCCAATTGATTTAAAGTTTAATGCATCATCACTGCGTTCAACAATAAAATGGTCGTTATTGGTTTCGCTCAAAGTTGACCAGCTTATTTCTGCATTTGCACCGGATTTTTTTACAGCAACCTCACCGAATGTTACTGGCAGCGTTGATTGTAAAGGGAATTCGCTGGAAGCTAAATCGGTAAGACCAGTTAAGCTGAGAATCTGAACGGCTTGCACTGTTGAGTTAACGGAGTTAACAGTTGTTTGATCTACGAAGTAAATTCCGTTACTGGTTGATATGTGCATAGAACCGGTTTGTGTCCAGGCAATACCGTTTACAGATGAGCCGGAAAAAACAGAACCTCCTGTTTGCACTGTCCACTTACGTGTAAGAGTTGTTGGTGTAACAAGCGAATTAAGCGTATAAATATATGTTTCGCCACCAGTAATATTTGCCATTGCATACAATACACCACTGGGACCAACAGCAAGATCTCCATTTTGGAATTCAGCGGCAGAACCCCCTCCATTAAAACTCAAGCCCGTATTTCCATATGTATTTACATTGCTGATGGGGTTGTTGCCATTCCCCTGGAATGATGCGATGTAAATATTAGATGATCCATCACCTGCCAGAATCCAACCTTTTCCGTTTCCATCAAAACCGAGACGAACAAATCCTAAACTTGTGTTGTTTGCAGCGCCGTTCATATCAATTGTACCCACGTTTGTATTTGAGGTTCCGTCGGGATTTACTGAGTAAATCGTTACAACTCCGCTATTTGAATTTGTGTTAAGAATGTAATACAGGTTGCCATTTGCATCATTTACATTGGCCCTGTTTTTTCCAAGTCCGGCAGTACTGCTGTTGGGAGTTATAATGTCAGCTGGTCCAAAAATTATAGTTCCTGTAACTGGATTAATGTTATAACCCTTTATTGTTCCGGTGCCGGAGGTTGAATAAAGATTTGGCAGAAAAACATTAACTACCGTTGATTGCGTAACAGTAGAAGACCCTCTGGAAACTGTACAGCTCACGGTGTAAGTACCTTCAGATGGGAAATTGATTGTTTTTGTGTTTCCTCCGCCTCCTGCTGATACCGGATTGGTGGCTGGAATCGTAAGGCCGGGAGCGCTCCAGGTGTAGGTATAGTTACCGTTGCCATTGAATGAGTTACCGGAGGGATCGGCTGTGAAACTGATCGAAGTTCCGGCAACAATGTTTTGAGTTCCGGAAGGGGTAAACGTAATTGTTTGAGAAAAAAGTGCTGTTGCACTTAGTGTCAAAAGTGAAAATACACAGATAGTCACTCTTGAAAAGAGGGTAAAATTCCTTTTCATGATTTAAAGTTTGAGAGGTAAAAAATAGGCTTAACAGGACGAGGATCTGTTTCGGTATATGATAGGAATCGAGAGGCCTATTTCGAAGGATTGGAGTGTAAGCAATAGTAAATAACAACTGCTACTTATTATATAACATCAGTCAATTAAAACGAAAAATAACGGCTTATAAAAGGAATTGAGATCAGGTACGGTTTTAGTGGATTGAGATTTACCTGTGTAGAGAACAAAAGTAGATTACAGGAATTACATATCAAAATATTTTTAGAATTTATTTATTAAAGTTCGGTTGTAACCGCTAAAGTGACGTTGACCCGGATTCAGCATCTTTCCAGTTGAAATAGATTTTTTCCTGCGCTTGTTGATGCGGAGGCACAGTGCGCAAAGGTTCGCACAAAGAGCTGTTTTCAAACATGTCTTTTGGTAGCGATTGATATAATTCTGTTCCTTTTGTTTTCCAGCCGATCATTTCATCACTTACTTCTTTTATTTTTTTTGCAGGATTGCCTACAATTAAACTGCGTGGTTCAAACACTTCGCCTTCTTTAATAAAACTCAGGGCACCTACAATACATTCATCACCCAACTGCACATTATCCATGATCACACTGTTCATACCAACCAGGCAATTTTTACCGATGGTTGCACCATGTATCACAGCTCCATGACCAATATGTGCACCTTCTTTTAATAACACAGTAACACCGGGAAACATATGTATCGTACAATTCTCCTGCACATTGCAGCCATCTTCCAATACAATGCCACCCCAATCGCCACGTAATGCAGCGCCTGGTCCAATATAACAATGCTTGCCAATAATTACATTTCCTGTTACTGTTGCCTGGGGATGAACAAAAGATGTTTCGTGTACAACTGGGATAAAACCTTTGAAAGAGTAGATCATTTTCTGTCGATTATGCTATTTAACACTTACCAATTCTTTCCCCGTACGGTAACAGGTTCCTTTAAACTGCGCCACCAAATGATTGTTCTGGTTAAAGATCTGAATATGATACAAACCTGTTGATCGTCCATTGTGCAACTCTTTTGCTTCGGCCGTTAATACATCGCCTACATGCACCGGTTTAATAAAGTTGATGGATGTATCCAGTGCCACAGACAAATTATTTCGGTTGTTGCAGGCAAAAGCAAACGCACTGTCGCCCAGCGAAAAGGCTACACCGCCATGTACAATTCCAAATCCATTGATCATTTCGGGGCGAACCGTCATTTTTATTTTACTGTAACCTTCCTGAACGGTAATAACTTCAATACCCAGCCATTGACTGAACAGATCGTGTTGCAGCATGTGGTTAACCACTTCATTTGTTGATGGCATGCTAATTATTTCTGTAAATGTACAAAACCTGCTATGCTTACAAGTGTTGGTCATTTTTGTTGACTTTTCGCCAATTTCTAACCAAGGCAGCCAATTTTTTAGATGCTTACTAAGTAGATACAGGTATTGAAAGTAAGGAGTTCGTTAAACGATGTAGTAGAAAAACTGATTACACATCGGGTGATTGCTCTATAAGTGAAACTGTTTAGTTCGTTTACTTTTACTTCTTAATGCGAACACGAAGTTCGTACTTTTTAATCCTTATAACAATCCAATGAAAACTGTTTTTGTTATTCTTTTTTGTGCGTATTCGGCTTGTGTAAATGCCCAGATCGGTATCGGAACCACCTCGCCGGTATCTACACTGGATGTGCGTGGTTCTTTATCACTCAATACACGAAATTTTACAGCTTCCACAACGGCCGCCTCCACTGATCAAACATTATTATTTACAGGTACATCGGCCGCAACAGTTACACTGCCAAATGCCAGTACTTGTACCGGAAGAATGTACACGATCAAAAACATCAGTTCAACAACACCAATGCCCGTTGTAACCATTGCAACCACATCATCCCAAACAATTGATGGCAGTACTTCTTTATTGTTATCTAATTCTAAAGCAACCGTTACAGTAGTGAGCGATGGCAGCAACTGGAATGTTACCAGCTCAGGTATCGTAAAAGCAAGGACTAATTTTGTGCTGGTACAGTCCGTTTCCGATTTGCCTGCTCCGGTATCGGGTGTTATTACATTGGCTGCCGGAACAACATATGAAATTAACGGAACCATCATGCTTGCCAGTAAGATCAATCTAAACGGTTGTTACCTTATCGGCAAGGATGCCAATAATGACAAACTGATCTATACCCCGGCCAGTGGAGAATTGTTTACGGGCACAAAAGGGGGCACTGTAAAAACACTTACGTTAGCAGCTATTACTACAGGTGCAAAACTTTTTAATCTTGATCTGGGCGTTTCAGAAAACCTGATTTTACGGGATAATGTAATTGCAAATTGTAAAGATGTAGGCCTTGTGAAAGGTGGCTACATAGTATTTTTCAGTGTAATCAATTATTCAGGTAATACAAACGGAATTGTTTACCAGGATGTAAACCATTTGTTGCTGGATAATACAGCATGGTTCTCTTCAAACTCCAATACATTCGAAAAATTTGTTGGTACGTTTTCTATGATTGAAAAACTGGGCGGATTCAGTCATGGTTCAAGTGCGAATGCTGCAGTTGAACTGGATGTATCGGGCATTGTAGATATAACAGATGCAGCAACATTTAAGAATACGGCAATGATGGGTACCGCAACAAGAGTGAATGGCACGTTCTCCGGAAAATGGGAAGTAGAGTGCCCGGGGATTGCAACCGAGAAAGATGATGTAGCTGCGGGGAATATTTATCTTACCTCTTCTTCCGCCACAACTTTTTCAGCAGTTAATACACCTAAAAAAGTATCATGCACAACTACAGGTACCGGCCTGTTCAGGGTAAGTTCGCCTGCCAGTAACAGGTTGCGTTATGATGGGATCAAAACCCGTCGCTTTTCAGTAACGGCATCGGTAAGTGTTACCTCACAAGCGGCTAACAAATATTTTTCTTTTTATATCTACAAGAATGGTGTTAAGCTCCCGGAATCGGAGCAGGCAATGCGTTTATCAACAGGGGTTGATAAAGGATCGCTCACAATCACCTGTACTGTTCAACTTTCAACCAATGATTATATTGAAGTGTGGGCAGAAAATACATCTGATGCCAGCAGTATGACAGTAGAAACTATGAATCTTACAATTAAATAGGCAGACAACATCATCATCTTATTATGAAGAAACTATTCTGCTTCTTTTTGTTTTGTACAGCTGTAATTGTATCAAATGCACAAGTGGATGTTACGAATACCGGTATTTTATATATTACGGGTGGAACAGATACAGTTGCTGTTACCGGCAGCTTTACAAATGCATCATCTGCTTCGTTTACGAATAACGGACGGTTTTATGCATTGCAGCATTTTACAAACAACCAGGCTTCAACGCCGGTTGGTACAGGCGAGTTGATATTGAACGGTACAGGTGCTCAATCAATTAGCACCACGAGTAATTCTCCCTTTTATAAACTCACGGTGAACAAGGCATCCGGGCTTGCCACACTTGCTTCTGCCGTTACAGTGAATAACACATTAATATTAACAGACGGGAAGTTGTCACTCGATAACTATCATTTAACACTTGCAAACAGTGCTGCCATCAGTGGGGCAGGCGCAAATACC
>CAYMSG010000034.1:0-15241 GCA_964392955.1 uncultured Chitinophagaceae bacterium
GTTGCAATAATTCCTGTATGCTTGTTGTAATAGCTACACCCAGCTTTTTTATTTCGTCTGTGAAAACAGGAATACGTGTTTTGCTTAATTCAATTTCCCTGCTGCCGAACGGATAAGCAGCAACTACTTTATAACCATGATAGGTCTCATCTGTCGCATTGTTGAGCAGCTTGGTAAAAACAATACTGTGCGAAGTATCGAGACCGATAATGCCAACACGTTTCCCTTTTTCGACTTCGTTTGCTGCAGAAAGTTTTGCAAACAGCTTGTTGCCTGCCAATAAAGCCAATGCAGTCCCGGTTGTTTGTTGAATAAAATCTTTCCTGTTCATGGGAGTTGTTATGGATTGTAAACGAAGATGGTTCTGCTTTTTCGTCCCTTGCTGTTGAATGCAGCAAATTTGATGATGCCTTTTTGCTGAAGCGGCTTGCTATACAACGGACTTTTTATTGTTGGCTCTGTACCATCGGTTGTGTAGCGGATGGTCATTCCGGAATAAAATACATTGGCCGTTACAATTCCATTCTCAACGAGTGCACCGGGCGGTGGAATACGGTATTGAAATCCTCCTGCATAATGATCCAATCGAGGCAACTCATCTTTCGACAATTTATTTACAAACACATTCCAGTGTTGTTGATACAATCTTTGCTGTGCAGTTGTATCTGTACTTGTTGCCCATGCCGGATCCTGTGCCCATGCACGTTCTGCGAAACTGATGAGCTTTGGCAGCAACATATATTCTAAACTTTCTGCACTGTTTATTTTCTCCGACCATATTTGTGCCTGCATACCTACAATATTCGAACGGCCAAACTCCGTCAATCGTTCTTTGCGTTCAAAAATGTTTGGATCGAGTGGCTTGCCATCAGGAGTTTCTTTTGCCGTTTTGTAATAATCGAAGGGATGAAAATAGAACGGCTTTTCTTCATTGAGATAACCACCCCAATACAAACCCGGCTCATCTGCATCTTTTTCGTAAGCAAGATCAAAATAAAAATTCGTAACAGGTGCTAACACTACTTTGTAACCGGCATTCGCTAAACGATACGCAAGGTCTTCCATTCCCCAGCTCCACACATTATTCCAAACGTATGCATGAAACTGTTTGTTGGCAAAATCAGGATTGGGAATATAGATGGGCTTCCCATCGAGCTTTGTTTTGCGCATCGCCACTTCTTCCCAACCAGATAAATAGAGATTTCGTTTTTGTAATAATGTGTGGACATTGCTGAGATAGTAATACCAGAGATCATCTGTTGTTTTTACGGGTGTATTCTCTTTCATCAACCGATCAACTGCCGGTGAATGTTGCCACACTCCCGCCGGTACTTCATCGCCACCCAGGTGAATGGTTTGCAACGGAGCATTCGCATCAACATACATGTTACACACCTGGTCAACCACTTCTTCAATAAAATTATACACCGAAGGCAATGCCACATTCATCACATTATCATTATAACCCTGCACCGAACGATACACCGATCGATCTGCTGTGTCATGCAAAAGATAACGCACAGCTTCTGTTGGTTTTCCTTCCTGCAGCAAATGATGATAACGTGCTTTCATTGCTTTGATGGCTGCTCTTGCATGACCCGGTGTTTCCAGTTCGGGAATTACAAGGACATGTCGTGCAGTTGCATACTTGAGTATCTCAACAAAATCTTCTTTGCTGTAAAAACCACTGCCGGGAAAACTGCCACGTATACCACCCGAACCATAAGCCGGATTGATGCGGTCGTTTTCATTTTGTGAATGTCCACGATGAGCGCCAACGTTTGTCAACTCAGGTAATGTTGGTATTTGCAAACGCCATCCTTCATCATCCGTTAAATGAAAATGCAGTGTGTTGATCTTGTACAAAGCCAGCAGATCAATGATCTTTAACACCTGTTGCTTTGTTTGAAAATTCCGGGCTACATCGAGCATAAAAGAACGATAAGCAAAACGAGGAGCATCTGTAATATCTGCTGTGGTCAACTGTACTTCTTTTCTGCTCACTGTCCATGCATCAGAAGGAAGCAATTGCTTCAAACTTTGTACTGCATAAAACGCACCGGCTGCAGCAGATGCTTCGATACGGATTTCGGAAGCGGTTATCAGTAACCGGTAGCCTTCCGCAGGCAAACCGGAAATTTGTTTGAATGCGATGGTATTAGTTGCTTGTTTTGTAAACTGAGGTTTCTTTCCAAGTACAACAGCAAGATCGGTTTGTAATAATGCTGCTTCGTTTGCAAATGTTGCATCAAATGAAATAGCTGTTGCATGGTTAAGCAAAAAAGTTCCATCTGTTTTCTTCACCTGCATCGGCGAAGGAAGAAGGAGCGGCAACACATCTGCTGTTAGATTATGTATTTGTTCGTTTCGTTCGAATGCAATTTGAGGAGAACGTTTTAATAAAGTCAGTTCCTGTTGTGGTACTGCATCAACGGTAAACTGCTGAATGGGAATTGCTCTGTCGGGTGCAGCATCCCATACCAGGTATATACCCGAAGGCGCATCGGTATAGCTGAATGATTTCCCTTTACCAATATAACGGATGATTGAACTTGCACCCGGTTGAATTTCTGTAAACAAAGCAGTGGGTTGCAGACTGCAAAACTCACCGTTGATGGTTGTAAACAATGCCTGCTGATCTGTTACAGCAACAACTGTTCTCGGATACGAAAAATACAATCGCCATCCTTTTGCAGGAAACAGCTGTTTACTCTTGTTCTGCAACACAAACGCTGCTTCATACTCTTCCCTGCCTTCGTATTTATTCTGCAGCAGTTTCCATTGGAGCGAAAGTTTTGAAACATCAAACTGCTGTGCGGTTGCAGTAAGCATTGAAAACAACATACAGTTCAACAATACTGCAAACAGCACAGGGTGTTTTCGTTCAGTTCTTTTTTGTTTCATCTCGGTTTAATTTAGAAACAGGACGATCAGGGTTTATATTTCCATAACTCTGTTAAACGACGGAAATAAAGATTGCCTTCTTTATCCATCGCCAGCAATGATGCATTGGTATTGAGAATCGTTACAGCCATTGTTTTCGGTTCAATTTGAAACAGGTTGTTATTCCCTGTTCCATAGATCATTCCCGAAGGATGAATGACCATGGCCGCACTGCGCCAGATATGACTGTTGAACGGTGGATAATCGTATAACTTGTGTGTAGAGATGACAGACTTTTTCTCTGCATCAAAAATAAACAGTGTACCGTCGGCCACACCCCAAATAAAATTGTCCGGACCTTTCATTAAACAGGTAATAGCTGCAGCACCGGGCACAGGAACCAGTTCAAATGTTTTTTGATTACCTGCAATATCCCATCCAAACAAAACCGCTTCTTTCGTTGATGGTTTAATACCTAAGCCACCCGATATGGTTGTACCACCAATAACAAGATTGTTGTGCTGCACCAAACTCACCACCGATTGCTGTGCTACCGGTTGCTCATGTACATTGAATGCCTTCGTCTGTTCGTTATAAATCACCAATGCACCACCCAGCTTTCCATATTCGGGTACTGTACCAAAAAAGATTTTTTGTTCGGTAGTGGTTGCAACTTTTAATACGGCAAATGCACGGCTTTGTCCATCTGCTTCACCAATCAACAACGGATTTTTATCAGCAACATTCCAGGGCTGTTTGGTATTGTACATATAAAATCTTCCTTTCGGATAAATGCCGAAGAAGATATTGTTACCGCTCACCGTCATGCCTTCTGTTTGATCGAGCCCCACATATTTTGTGTTGATGCCGGTACGTGGATCGTAGGTCGCATGACCACCAGCTAAATAACCACCCATCCATATTTTTTCATCAGGGCCATACAACAATGCATTGATGGGAATCGGTTGCGGCGGTATCTGTAATTTTATTTTTTCTGTTTTGCCTGTTGCAAGATCATACTTCACCAGGTTTGCACCGGAAGTCAACACGTACAATTTCTTCTTTCCGCCAAAAGCAAATGCATTACCCGTTCCGATATCTGCAGCTAATTCTTTGGCAGCAGTAACCGGCTTCGATGCATCAAACTTCATCAGCTTTTTGTTGGCAGTATAATAAACCGTTTGTGTGTTGGCATCGGTTACAACTCCTTTCATATCCATGCCCCTTATCTCCTGCTCAAACTTTTTTGTTTTGAGATTATACACGAGTGTAACATTACTTGCAGTAAGTAACGCCAGTAAACGGTCTTCTACATTTTTACCGGGCACCAATTCCAAACCATACACAAATTCCTGTTCGCTGTATTTGTGTGGCAACAATTCTTTCTTTGCACCGGTTGCAGGATTCATTTCAATCAAATGCGCATGCGAACCAACGCCTGCATACAGCATTCCTGTTTTTGCATGATAGGCTAAACTGCGTACATAATTCTCCCCTTCCACCAACGGACCTTTACCAACATCGGAAAAACCTTGCTTAGGATGATATCGAAATACTCTGCATCCGGGATAGGTTGCACCAAACACTTCACCCGCTTTACCTGCTGTAAGATTCCATACATAAGTTTGATTGGGCAAAGCCTGTCCAAGATTTTTTACTTCCTGTGTGCCGGGCTTATGGCAGAACAAATAACCACTTGCACCAGGTATGTACAACATGCCATCTGTTGCAACAGCCAGATCCCACACACCATCTGCACCTTCCAATGGTTTATCCAAAATCATTTTTCCTGTTGCGACTTCATAGCCTAGTAAATGCGCAGGTTCGCCACGAACAACGGTGTACACCAGCTCTTTTCCTTTGCTGTCTTTTAAAAAGATACTTCCCTGTATCATGGAAGCACCTAACTGCGGACCAAGATTGGTATACGTTCCCTGTTGTTGCTGTGCAAAATTTTGTGCAGTATATAACAACAGAAAAAACAGGATCAGTTTATGTTTCATTGAAGAGCTTTTTGGCTTTGGAGAAATTCGTTGACAAATGCATCATCGTGCAAATGCGGATAAGCAGCATATACTCGACTGATCTCTTCGTTTTGTCCAGCCGACATTTGCTCTTTCGGATTTAAACACCATGTTCCTTCGAGTAAACCTTGTCTGCGTAAAAACTCATGCATACCCGGTATACAACCATGAAACTGGTTGGCAGGATCGAACATCGCTGCATTCACATCTGTAATTTCAATTCCTTTTGTCAATAATGCAGCAAGCTTTGCGGCATCATGATCTTGTTTCACTGCTTTTACTTCTGCTAACAATTCAACTGCTTTGTTGGTCCACACAGCCCAATGTCCGAGCAATCCACCCACAAATTCTTTTTCTGCAATTGTATTATTTACGGTGAAGCGATAAGTAGTTAATAAATCAGCAACAATGTTATCATCATTGCCGGTATACATCGCAATATCATCTTTGCGTTTACTGTTACAAACGGCACGCATTACATCAAGTGTTTGATAACGGTTGAACGATGCAACTTTAATGGCTTCCACATTCTCAATATCAGCAAAGGCTTTCCAGAAATCGTAACTGAAAATTCGTCCGCCAACAGAAGGTTGCAGATAAAAGCCAAACACCGGCATCACGGCTGCAACTGCACGCACACGATCAAGAATTGCATCTTCCGTCCAACCCTGCAAACCACCCATGCTCAGCAAACCCATATCATAACCAAAACGCAAAGCTGTTTCAGCTTCCTGCAACGCCTGTTCAGTTGGTCCGCATAAACCGGCCACTTTTAAAAACGGACGTTGCAGATTGGCATTTGCAATTTCTTCTGCTGCCAATTCCAGCACCGGTGCATACAGATCGATACCCGGCTGCCGTATTTCAAATTGTGTTGAATGCACACCAACCGCAATACCACCTGCACCACTGGCAATATAGTAGCGGCTTAACAGGCGTTGACGTTCTTCATCTAATTTCCGTTCTGCATTCAATGCAAGCGGATGCGCAGGAATAACTGTACCTGCATGCAAATGTTGTTTGAGTGTTGCGTGTAATGTTTTCATCAGAATTTGCCCTCCCTTTCCTGGAAATGTGTGGCCTTGCCCGAAATAGCGCCGCCCTTCTGCATCCAGGTTGCAGTGATATCGATAATTTGTTTGATGGTAATGGTTGGATAACCGAACAAACGATGGCACTCAGATGCATTGCTGAGTAAAGCTGTTGGTTGTTCTTCATTGATGAAGACAGGTTCTTTACCAAAGATGTTGCCGAACTGATGTGCCAGCCAGCGGACAGAAACAGTTTCCGGTCCGGTTACATTTAAAACTTTTGCAGGAGTACTGCAATGCAGCAAGGAACGGATTGCAATTTCATTGGCATCGCCCTGCCAGATCACATTGACATTGCCGGTACGCAGATCAATAGCACGACCTTCGTTCACCGCTTTTGCTACTTCCAGTACAACACCGTAACGAAAATCAACGGCATAGTTTAAACGATAGATAAGTGTCGGTGTTTGATTGAGCTCAGAGAAATACTGGAACATCCGCTCACGACCCAAACAGGATTGACCGTATTCACCCAATGGAGCAGGCGTTGCTTCTTCCGATAATCCACCCGAATGTACAGGCACAAACGGCAATACATTACCGGTTGAAAAAGCGACGATGCGGCTCTGTTTGTATTTTTCGGCTACACGTCCAGGTAAGTAGGCATTCATCGCCCAGGTAAACGCTTCTTTACCCGTTGTGCCGAATTTATGTCCGGCCAGGTAAATCACATTCGGCGCAAAAGGCAATGCCTGCAACTCTGCATCATTCAGCAGATCAGCCGAGATCGTTTGCACACCTGCTGCTTCGAGTTGTGTTCGCATGGCTTCATCTGAAAAACGGGAAACAGCAATCACCTTATGCGGCAATCCTGCTTTCTCCATTGCCTGCTTTGCCAGCACAGCCATCGATGGCCCCATTTTTCCACCGGCACCTAACAATAAAATATTACCATCAATACTGCGCAGGTCATTTACCAACGCATCGGATGGAGCAAGGATTTCTTTTTCTAATAACAAAAGTTCATTCATTACAAATGGTTATAGTTAATTGAAGTAATAGCAATTAAAAAACGAGTTGATAAAAATTCCATACAGCCAAACCGGTCAGCAACAGCAAACCGATAGCACCGGCTATTTTATAAAAAAGTGAATTGACACGTTCGCCCATAATGGATGAATCGTTTGCAACCGCATACATGGCAACGCCAATGAGTGGCACTAAAAAAATGGTAACGCTCTGTGCAAAAATGATGAGCTCTAACGGCAGCTTTCCAAATATCAATGCAATGCTTGCACCGCTGATCATCACCAATGCAATCAGTCCTTTTACTGCCCGGCTGTTTAGTTTACTGCCCATACCCAATGCATCGCCCAACAAACTGCCTCCAACCGTTGCATTACCAATCAACGATGAAAATGATGCACCAAACAAACCGGCTAAAAAAAGATTTGCTGCATACGAACCAAACAATGGTGCCAGTACACCCGACATTTCGGCTGCACTGTTTACACTTTTTCCCTGCGGATGTAATACTGCGGCCGCACAAATAATCACCACTGCACTCATTACACCCAGCAACAAAATACCGGTGCTGCTTTTGCTTTTTCCTGTTGATAAACCTGTTGCCCTGTTTTCCTGTTCGAGATAGGATTGATAGAATGCACCAACAATAGAAAAACAGGAAGCGATAAATGCGATGAGCAAACCTGCTGAACCCTTGGGTATATTGGGAACAAGTCCCGTTACAACATCAGATGCAGATGGTTTTACAAAAAACAATGTTGTAATAAACGAAAACAACATGAGTGCTACCAGAGCAATCATTAAACGTTCGAGTGTTTTGTAAAAGCTGCGGAAAAACAATAAACCAATACCGAGCAAATTGAACAACACGATCCAGCACCAAACAGGTGTATTGGTTGCTTCTGCTACTGCAATACCAACACCAACCGAATTACCTGCCTGGAAAGAGGTGGTTACTAAAAACACCCCAATACCAATGAGCAGCGTGATCTTGTTGCCCCATTTCTTTCTGATCTGTGTAAGCAAGCTGAGATTACTTACTGCACCTGTTCTTGCTCCCATAGATGTAAATACCATCATAAAAAAAATAGCGAGTACCACCACCCACAGCATTGAATAACCATAGTCGGCACCAAGGCGTGAGGTGATGGTCATTTTACTGGGACCAAATACCAATGCCGCCGTAATAATGCCCGGCACAATGGCTCTTGCTTTGTTGAATATCGTTTTTGTTTGTTCCATTGCAGATCACGAACGTTTTTGAAAAATGATTTCTTTATTTACCGATGCCGCTTTATTGCCCCAACTGTTGCGGATATAATTGATGAGTGCACGCATTTCTTCATCTTTCAAAAAAGAAAATGCAGGCATGGCCGATCCGTCTTTTCCTTTTCTTCCTTTCAATAACAGATCAATGAGTTCCTGCGATGAACCGTTTACAATTGCCGAACCTTTCAGTGCAGGGAAAATACCTTGCACACCTGTACCATCGGGTTTGTGGCAAGATGCACAGTATTGTTTGTACAGTTCTTCGCCATTTAATTTTGTAACAGCACCTGCAGAACTTCCTTTCAATACAGGATGTGTTGCTTTTGTTGTTGCTGAAATTTTTAGAATGCGATCATCACCTTGTTTTGGAAAACCGCTTGCCGGATTCCAGTCAAGGTTACTGGTGCTGATGTACACAGCTCCATCTTTACCTGCACAGATATCACGGATGCGTCCATAACGATCAGCAAAAAAAACTTCTTCGTTAACGATAGCAGTTCCGGCATCGTTCAATTTTAATACACGTACACTTTGTGTTTTTAATGTGCCCACTAAAAGACTGTTCTTCCATTCGGGTATAGCAGTATGGGCATAGAATGTCATCCCTGATGGAGCCACAACAGGTGTCCAGGAATACAAGGGCTCAACAGTATGTTCCTTGGCTGCAAAAACATGTTCGCTTTCGAGGTTATGAAACCCTTCGATAACAGGCCAGCCATAATTTGCTCCTTTGTTGATGAGATTGATCTCATCTTCAATCGCATCACCATGTTCGGCTGTATATAAAAGTCCTTTATCAGAATAAACCAATCCCTGCATGTTGCGGAAACCTTTCGCCCACACATAACTTTTCAGATCCGGATTATCTGCCGGAATTGTTCCATCAAGATTGATGCGTAAAATTTTTCCGTTCAAACAGGTATCGCTCTGTGCATTGGTGATCGTGTAGGCATCGCCGGTAGCCCAGATGATTTTTTTATCAGGAGAAATGGTCAGTCGTGAACCATTGTGCGCCGTGTTGCCACCAATCTCTAAAACAGTTGTTGGCTCAACCAATGTATCGTTTTGAAAACGGTAACGTTCCAGTCGTGAAAAGATAACACTGTCACGCATCAACGTATAATTCACAAACACAAAAGGCTGCGTAGTAAAATCAGGATGCAGTGTTATGCCCAGCAAACCTGCCGTTCGTTTGCGCCATACATCGTTAATAAGCAGCAGTTGTTTCCGTTTACCGGTTGTTGCATCAATGCGCCAAACAGTGCCACCCTGTTCTGTTACCCATAAATGATCATCTGCTCCATAATGCAGATCCCAGGGCACATCCATTTCCGATGCCAGCACTTCTACTTTCAATATTGTTTTATGCAGCTGCACATTATCAATCGTCTGCAGTTCTTGTTTGTTCTTATTGTTACAAGCCATAACAACAAACAACATAAAAAAAAAGTAAGTTCTCTTACAGGTAGCTTTCATATTACGGATTGATCTTTACAGGCTTTGCAAATTCAGTTTCCATTTTCTCCGGCAGTTGATACACGTTTCCTTTGCTGTCGCAGAAATACAAACGTGATACAGATTTCGCTCTACCGTTTCCATCGGCCCAGAAAGCATAAAAATCCTTGTGTGCATTTACCGGTCTGCGTGGATAAGAATGATTGTACTCACTGTTGCGTGTTAATTGTTTGCTGCTCCAGGTAAGGCCTTTATCGGTACTCGTCCATAATACAATTTCACCACCGGTATTGTATTGCTGCGGACCATCGGTTGTTGGGCCGATGATCTGCCATGTGTTGCCGTTGATGTACAGCGAACCCATATCATAATTGTTATCCGATGTTGTTACTTTGCGTATCTCCCAAGCTTTACCGTTGTAGTAAGCAGTATGCCATTCTCTCGGGCCTTTCTCAGGACCCGCTTCGTAACCTTTGCTGGTGATGTAGAGAATAACCGGTCTTCCTTTTTTATCGAAGTTGACATCGTTGATGTACACATTCAATCCTTCAGCATAATAATCTTTCACCAATGCAGGATTCTGAATAGCAGAAAGCGGTAATGTCAATTGTTTTCCATCTGCACTCTGCCAGCTTTTTCCAAAATCCTTGCTTTGCATGTAGTAGAGATTCGAACGATAGTTCAAACCATTCTCACCAGTTTTCACCGGGTGAAAGTTAAACACTGTAGCAACCGTGTTTTTAAACTGACCACTTGTTTGATAATGTCCTTCTTCAATCACCGCCAGATCGGTCCATGAGCTGTAAGCAACGCCATCGCTGCTGGTCATATAACTGATCGTACGGCGAGGTTTCGATGGCTGTCCGGGAATGACATTACGATCGTAATGGGTAAGCAGATTGATAAAGCCCCGTCCTTTCTGATACCATGTTTGCAGGTAAGAAAAGTTCGTCATTGGTACAGCAAACTCCTTCTCAATTTTAGTAGGTTTAATCTCTCTGAATTCGGTTATATCGTAAGGCTTTACACTTTTATGAATATAAGAAGGCCCACTGGTGCCATGGGCCGTTGAAAAGATCCAGATGTAACCCTGCGCATCAATATTGAGTACAGGATTATCATGTGCATCATTTGTTTTTTTGTCTAATACAATAGTTGGACGTGTTACTAACCCTGTTGCATGATCGAAATAAGCAACCGCATGTAATAAAGTTTTTCCTGCTTTATCTGTTGCACCATAACAGAAAAACGTTTTTTTCACTTTCGCTGCATACACCGAAAACGGGTAATGATTTGCCGGATAGGTTGCTAATCCACCACCATACTTAAATACATATTCATCATTAGAGGGCTGATTAGCATACCAGATGCCTCGGTAACCATCATCTTTTATATTGAGTGTTAACGCAGACTGTTGTGCAGACGACGATGTGTAAGCGCAAAAGCATACCAGCAGGGATAAAAGTTTATTCCTCATGATTCAAAATGATTTTTTGAAAACAACAAACAATGTGGCTACACAGCAGCCTGGCAATGAAACCCGTTTTAAAAAAAGGTAACCCGGAAGAAAGGTTTCTGCCGGATTACCTGTTATATGATGCCGTAACAATTAATTGTAGCCGGGATTCTGCGTGATCAGCGATGGGTTGATATCGATCTGGCTCTGCGGCACAGGAAACAACACATGATGTGCCTGCATACCCAATGGCGCCAATACCGGCAATGCACGATCTGTGCGGATAAGATCGAACCAACGGTGACCTTCAAACGCAAGTTCCACTCTGCGCTCCTGCTCTACTGCCAAACGGAAAGCAGCCTGATTTGGCACTTCCAGTGCTGCATTGGCATTGCTGCTTGTTTTGGATGCAAGACCAGCTCTTGTTCGTATTTGATTGAGATAAGTAAAGGCCGGACCGTCTGCTACATAACCTTGTTCATTCAATGCTTCAGCATACATCAGTAACACATCAGCATACCGCATCACGATCCAGTTGTTATCGCTGTCAAGATTTGCTGCCGGTACTCCTGCATATTTAATGATGTAGTTATGATTCACTGTATTCCCACCCAATACATAACTGGTACGCATCGATGCTGCTTTGCGCAGATCACCGGCTTCGTAAGCGTTGTTCATATCTGCTGTAGGGATGTTTTGTCCTAACGGATTTCCAATACTTACCACAGCCGTACCTGAACCAATAGGTGCAAACTGATTGGTATAAGGACTTCCTTCGCCACCGGCACCTTTGCGGAACTGCACTTCAAAAATTGACTCACGGTTGTTTTCGTTGGCTGCACCAAAAATATTGGCGTATGATGCAACAAGCTGGTATTTTGTTTGCGCTGCAGCGTCAATTACTTCTTTCAACTTCGCAGCAGCAAGCGCCCAGTTTTTTTGTGTGAGATATACTTTCCCCAGCAACGACATAGCAGCTCCTTTTGTAGCCCGTCCAATATCAGCACCTGTATATTCAAACGGTAAACTTTGTTCGGCAGCTTTCAAATCAGTAATGATCTGCTCATATACTTTCGCTGTTGTTTCACGTCCGTACTTATAACCGTCTTGTGGATTGTTGATGATATCAACCACCAATGGCACATCACCATAAATACGTACGAGATTAAAATACATCAATGCCCGCAGGAAATATGCCTCCGCTTTATAACGTGCTTTCAACGTGGCATCCATATTTACTGCATCGATCTTACCAATTACAATATTTGCCGATTGTATGCCTTGGTAATGCCCGTTCCAGGTTGTACTGCTGATCGATGTTACAGCAATGTTGGTAAACAGATCCACTGCCTGCATATCTGCACCTGCGTTTGGGTTGGTAATCTCCGTATTATCGGAACGCAGATCACCAATGATATGCATGGATGAATAATACAGCCCGCTGTATTGCAAAGCACCATATACCGATGCCAGTGCATTCTTCATATCCTCGCCTGTGCGGTAGAAATTATTACCGTTTTGTTGAGATATGGGAGCAAGATCAAGAAAATCTTTTTTGCAACTGCTGCCTGTTAACAGGGCGGCAGTACATATAATGATGAGTTTGCTACTTGTCTTCATGTCGTTTATTTTTTGTTTTCAACGCAGTTGTTTGCCACTACCCTTCCTCACTTCTTCAATTGCGTTCTTCAATGAATTGAATGAATTAAAAACCGATGTTTATTCCCAGGTTAAAACTCCTTGCAAGCGGATAACCACCTGCATCGGTACCGGGCACCAGCGGACTGCCACCCTGTGCACTTACTTCAGGATTGTAACCTTCGTACTTCGTAAACGTGTACGCATTCTGCACAGTGAAACTGAAACGTGCACTGCTGAGACGCAGCGTACGCAAAGCCGACTGTGGCAGATTATAACCTAAGGTAATATTGCGGATACGCAGGAACGAGCCATCTTCCACAAAATTGGATGTTACGTTATTGATCACAGTACTTCCTGCAGAAGTATTAAAGTTGCGGTCGATCATGGGTGTAATTCCATCACCGGGAGATGTTTCTGACATCCAGCCATTGGTGGTGCTGCGCAACACATTATACAAACCTGCATAGTTACCATAATAGCGACGTGCCAAATTCAACACTTCCACACCTTGCACACCTTGCAATGTAAATGCAAAATCGAAATTGCCATAGCTGAATGTGTTGGTAATACCGTATGTAAAATCGGGGAACGGATTGCCGAGAATCGTACGATCATCTGATGATATTACTCCATCACCATTTATATCACGGAACTTTAAATGTCCCGGCTTCGATTGCGTTGTGCCATTTGCATTGATAATAGATGGACCTTTTGCCACATCGGCATCATTTTGATATACACCTATTACCTGGTAACCAAAGTATGAACCCGGTGCCGCACCAATTTGTGTGATATGTGTAGGCGCACTGGCAGAAGTTGCCTGGCGGGCAATGATGGGCGAACCATCAGGACCTAATCCCATTACCTTGATCTGATTAGTTGAAAAATTCAGATCGGTTGTCCACTTAAATTTGCCAACTGTATTACGGCTGATGAGCGTAAATTCAAATCCTCTGTTTTCGATTTCACCAATGTTCTGCAATGCATTTGCATATCCGGTAAGCGTTGGCACCGGAACACTCAGCAACAGATCAGATGTACGTTTGTTATAATAATCAGCAATGAATGTAAGGCGGTTGCCAAATGCTGCCAATTCAAAGCCTGCATCAATTTGCCTGTTCTTTTCCCAACCTAAACCACTGTTTGGTATGTTGTTTAAACGGATCCCGTTGTTTACAGACCCTCCACTGTTTCCAAATACATAGTTGTCTGCTATGGTTAAACCAATATGGCCGTAGTTAGAAATAAAATTATTTCCTGTAAGACCATAACTGGCACGCAGTTTCAAATCAGTGATCCAGCTAACATTCTTTAAAAAGTTTTCTTCGCTTAAACGCCAGCCGAGTGAGAAGGAAGGAAAGAAACCCCAGCGGTTATCGGCACCAAAACGTGAAGATCCATCCTGGCGGAAGGCTGCTGTAACAAGATATTTATCATCAAAGCTATAGTTTACCCTTGCGAGGTAAGAAAGCAACGACCATTCTTCTTTTGTAGAGTTTGCACTGGTAATTAAACCGGCTGCATTCATGGTGCGGATAATATCGTTCGGAAAGTTTGTACCGTTGATGGTATTATTGTCAATGTACTCTTTCTGAATTGTATACCCCAATAAGCCCTGTACTTTATGACGATTGAATGTACGGTTGTAATTCAATGTAAATTCTGATAACCAGTTTTTGCTTTCAAACGTACTGCTGCTGCCGGTAGGTATCTTGGTATCATTCACACTGTTTGGATTTACAATCGATGGACTGAATACATCCTGGCGGTTGTTGCGAATGTCTGTACCAACAAGTAACTTGAATGTAAATTGCTTTGCAATACTGAATTCAGCAAACGCCGTTCCCAGCAAACGTAAACTTCCCAGTTTGTTCATCCCTTCTCTGGCAAGCTTTACCGGATTATCCACTTCACTCGTTCCAATTCCCTGCCCGGTAATTTTGGTGTAGTTGCCATTTGCATCATACGGTTTCAGGTGAGGACCTGCTGTAATTGCAGACTGAATAATCCCCCCGCCCTGCCAGTTACCTTCGGCTGTTACAAGATTGGTGAACGTGTAAGCAGGCATTAAGTTGGCTCCTACTTTCACGTTATCACGCAATTTTGTTTCTACGTTGATGCGGAATGAATATCTCTTGAGATCAGAATTTAAAATGATTCCTTGCTGATTGAGATAACCCGCAGAAATGAAATAGTTTGTTTTATCGTTTCCTCCTGAAATATTAAACTGATAGTTCTGTGTATAAGCAGGACGGAAAATTTCACGTTGCCAGTTTGTACCTTCTCCTAACGAATCAGGATTGCTGAGTGATGCAGGCAGTAAGTACATTACATTGTTCAAGCGGGCTGAGTTTGGATCAGTTGCTGAACGTCCGGCCCCGGAATTCACCCATGCATTGTTTCTCGATTGATTAATGTAATTCGCAAATTCTCTTGCATTTAATACATCAATCAAT
>CAYMSG010000035.1:0-14991 GCA_964392955.1 uncultured Chitinophagaceae bacterium
AATCATCCGTTTCAGCTCCATCGGCGATATTGTATTAACCACACCGGTAGTGCGTTGTTTAAAACAACAGGTGCCTGATGCTGAAGTGCATTATCTTACCAAATTCAGTTTTCATAAAGTCATTGCTTCGAATCCATACATTGATCAATTTCATTATCTCAACAACGATTGGGATTTGCTGTTGCATCAGTTGAAAGAAGAAAAATTTGATTATATCATTGATCTGCATCACAACCTGCGCACTTTAAAGATCAAGAAAGAACTGAAAGTAAAATCATTTTCATTCAACAAACTGAATGTGCAGAAATGGCTGCTCACCAATTTAAAGATCAATCGTATGCCGGCTGTGCATATTGTTGACCGTTACCTGGATACAGTAAAATCATTCGGTGTAAAAAATGATGGGAAAGGGTTGGATTATTTTATTCCTGCTGATGAAGAAACCAAACAGGAAGATCTGCCACATGCACATGCATTGGGTTATATCGGGTTGGTAATTGGTGCGGCACATGCCACGAAAAAATTACCGGTGCATCAGTTACAGAAGTTATGTGCCGCTTTGCAGCATCCAATTGTATTACTGGGCGGACCAGACGATAAAGCAGCCGGCGATGAAATCGCAGCGATCGACTACGTAAAAATTTACAATGCCTGCGGTAAGTTTTCGATCAACGAGAGTGCTGATCTGGTGCGCAGAGCAAAACTCATCATCAGTCACGATACGGGGCTGATGCATATTGCAGCCGCATTGAAGAAACCCGTCATCAGTGTATGGGGCAACACTGTTCCTTTATTTGGAATGATACCTTACTATGGAAACAATCCTGTTACAACTGTTCAGTTCCAGGTAAACGATCTTGGTTGCCGCCCCTGTTCAAAAATTGGTCATGATACCTGTCCGAAAAAACATTTTAAATGTATGGAACTGCAGGATGTGGAATCAATTGCGGCTACTGCACAAAGCTGGGCAAAAGAATTACGATAACAAAAAACGGTTGCAAACTTTGCAACCGTTTTTATCATTAGCACATTAGCTGATTTTTAAAATATCTCATTATTACAGTGTCTTCAACACATCATTCATATTCCGCACCGCATCTGCACTTTTGTTAAAAGCAGCTTGTTCATCTGCATTCAATTCAAAGTCGATAATTTTTTCCCAACCATTGCGGCCAATGGTAACAGGAACACCTAAGCAAATATCTTTCTGTCCGTATTCGCCATCCAGTGCAACGCAACAGGTAAAGAGTTTCTTTTCATCACGCAAAATACTTTCAACCAATGCAGCGCCAGCAGCACCTGGTGCATACCACGCACTTGTACCAATTAAAGCAGTCAATGTAGCGCCGCCAACCATGGTATCTTTTACAATCTTCTCCTGCTGCTCAGCCGATAAGAATTTCGTTACGGGAACACTGTTCCATGTAGCTAACCGAATCAAAGGAATCATGGTAGTATCACCATGGCCACCAACTACTACTGCATTCAAATCAGATGGTGAGCAACCTAAGTGCTGACTCAATTGATATTTGAAGCGGCTGCTGTCGAGTGTACCACCCATACCAATGATGCGGTTCTTTGGTAAGCCGGTTGATGTTAATGCCAGGTATGTCATTGTATCCATCGGGTTGCTGATCACAATGATGATGGCATCGGGAGAATATTTCAGAATGTTTTCGCAAACAGATTTTACAATACCTGCGTTTACACCAATCAGTTCTTCACGGGTCATGCCGGGTTTACGTGGTAAGCCAGAAGTAATTACTACCACATCACTGTTCGCAGTTTTGCTGTAGTCGTTTGTGCTGCCAACGATCTTTGTATCAAAACCAAGCAACGTTGCCGTCTGCATCATATCCTGCGCCTTTCCTTCGGCAACACCTTCTTTAATATCGAGCAGTACAAGTTCAGAACACAATTCTTTACGGGCAATATTATCAGCACAGGTAGCTCCAACGGCACCGGCACCTACAACAGTAACTTTCATGGACCAAGTATTTTTTAAGTGAAGTAAAAATGTGGCGCAAAGGTATTGGAGGAAAGCTGAAAAGTCAAAAGAAGGAATTACTATCTTTAAGTGAACCAAAAACAACCCGTATGATCATTTTGTATGTAATCCTCGGCATTATTGCCCTTGTATTGCTGGTGGCGGCCGTGCTTCCCGGCAAGTACCTTGTTGAAAAATCAACCATCATCAGCCGGCCACCTGCAGAAGTGTATAACAAAATTGCCAACCTCAATCATTATCGTGACTGGAACCCTTGGGCAAAAACTGATCCAGATGCACAGTCGTCGGTTACAGGCAATCCCATGCAGGTGGGGCATAAATACTACTGGAATGGAAAGAAAGTGGGAGAGGGCAGCTTAACAATCCGCTCAACCGTACCGAGCAAAGCCATCAACTTCGACCTTGTGTTTTTGAAACCATTCAAATCGGAAGCGATTGATGCCTGGGATTTTACGGAAGTGGAAGGAGGAACAAAAGTGGTGTGGCGCAACAGTGGCGCTTTTCCTTTTCCGGTGGCACGACTCATGGGACCATCCATCACCAAGCAACTTAACACCCAATTCGAAGATGGGTTACGTAATTTGAAAGAAATGTGTGAGAAATAAGTTGCAACAAGCAATTAACGTATTTAATGTAAGCCAGTCGTTAGACTGGCTTTTTTGATTCTTTTAACAGCAATCAGAAAATTAAATTTGGGCATCTACGAAAAAACCGTAGCTTTACGAAAATTTCGTAGAGATGCTTGAAAAACTTACACAACAGGAAGAAGAAGCCATGCAGGCTGTTTGGCGCAAGGGTGAAGGGAATGTAAAATCGTTCCTTGCTTACCTGGATGAAGAAATACCGTACACCACACTTGCATCAACCATCAAGAATTTAGAAAAGAAAGGATACCTCAACAGCAGGCTGGTGGGGAATGCCTATTTGTACAAACCTGCAATTACAGAAGAAGAGTACAAAAAGAAATTTATGAATGGGTTTGTAAAAGAGTATTTCGAAAACTCGTACAAAGAGCTGGTGAATTTTTTTGTGGAGCAGAAAAAATTATCGCCCAAAGAGCTGAAGGAAATTGTGGAAATGATCGAAGGAAGGAAGTAATGAATAATGAGTAATGAATGATCAGTGATGAGTTGCTGATGTTCAATTTTCAAAATATCAAATTAATAAGATGCCTTTTCTCATTACATATCTCTTAAAAGTATCCATCGCACTTGCGGTTGTGTATTTGTTTTACCAGTTGGTATTACGCCGGTTAACATTTTACAACTGGAACCGCTGGTATTTGCTGGGTTACAGTTTGCTGTGTTTTGCTATTCCATTTATGAACATTACAGATTTTTTGTTCAGGCACGAACTGCAGGAAGCACAGTTGGTACAGCTGGTTCCGATCTATAACCTGCAACTTGCCGATCCGGGGTTTGAATGGAATCAATGGACTATTTCAATCGCCATTTTGGTAACAGGAATGCTGATCATGGGTCTCAGAATCGTAATACAGCTGTTTAGTCTGCAACGTATCAAAACAAAAGCAACCCTGCTCAACGATGGATCAATTAAACTCTTTGATGTAAATGAACAAATCGTTCCGTTTTCATTCAGCAACGGAATTTATATCAACAGCAAATTACATTCTGAAACAGAATTGCAGGAGATTATCCGGCACGAGTTTGTACACATCAAACAAAAGCACAGTATTGATATTTTGTTTGCCGAACTTTTGTGTATGGTTTTATGGTTTCATCCGGCTGCCTGGCTGATCCGCAAGGCCATTCGCCAGAACCTTGAATTTATAGCCGATGAAAAAGTATTGCAGGATGGAGTTGATAAAAAACAATACCAGTACCTGCTGCTGAAAGTGGTGGGTAACACCAATTACAGCATAGCGCCGAATTTTAATTTTTCTTCACTTAAAAACCGAATCATCATGATGAATCAAATGAAATCTGCACGGGTGCAGATCATCCGCTTCCTGTTTGTATTGCCACTTGTGGCTGTCTTGTTACTCGCCTTCCGGGAAGTAAAGCAAAAAGAAGAGCGTACCGATTTTGTACAGTCTGCTGTTTTGTTAACGGATACCGTTCCGGCCAGCGAAATTGAAAGTGTAAACGTAACAAAGAACAATAACGAAGCACTCGTGACCATCCACTTAAAGAACGGAACAAAAGAAACGTATAATCTCAACAATGCCGGGGAGAAAGCAGCTTTTGAAAAGAAGTATGGCAAGGTTGACAAGTTAGTGCCAGCACCGCCTCCGGCACCAAAACCCGGCGCTGCTGTGCCTGCAACGCCACCGCACGAAACAGTAGCACTCAATGAAAAGGGTTACTATGTTACCATTGCCGATAATCTCGGCGAGTGTATTGTAATTGTAAAAGACAAAAAGAAAAATATCGTTGAAGCCTTGAAGCTTACCGATTGGGATAAAAAAGCAGATGCTTATGAAAAGAAGTACGGAAAAATTCCGCCTCCACCGCCGCCTGTACCAAGTGCACCTGCTAAGGTTTCTGTTGTTGCACCTGCGGGTTCAACTGTGGCTGTGAGTGCGCCTGCTGAAGTAAGCACCATTGCGAACGTGTCAACTGTAAATGAAGTAACTGTTACCGGATATGCAACTTCAAAAACAGCAAGCTCACCTGTTGTGGTGGAAGGTAAGCCTGTGAAAGCAACAATTACAACTACTTCGCCCGCAGCTTCTTCACCAAAAGAAGTTACAGTGGTTGGATATGCTACATCAACAACCACTCCTGCCACGGCCCGTTTAAGAGCAAAAAGCAGTGATAATGTGCTGTACATTATTGATGGGAAAGAAGCAACTTCTGAAGAAGTAAATGCACTTTCACCGAATGAAATTGAAAGTATATCTGTTTTGAAAGATGAAAATGCTGTAAAGCTTTATGGCGAAAAGGGAAGAAACGGTGTGATCATCATCAAAACCAAAACAAAGAAAACAAGTTTTAAATTCTTTACAATTCCAACTCAGCAGACCAACGAAAAATGCTGATCAGCAGCAGTACCCCAATCATTCAACTTTATCATCATCAACCGGCGAATCATTTTTTACAAGTGATTCGCTTTTTTTATTCGCTTACCAAACGAATCAGTTCTGCTGTGGGCATGCCTCCATCCGCATAATGAATGAGTTCACCTTTTTTGTTGTACACGGCAATTAAAGGCAGGTAGTGGTTGCGGAAATATTTGGGAAAGAAATACAATACATCTCTTCCCATGGTAATATTCTTGAACGACGCAATTTTATACGCTTTATGAAAATCCTTCATCATACCAAACGGCAGGGTGGTTGACATTACGATCTGCGCATTTTTGAAACGGCTGATCTGCTCCGTTATTTCCTGGGTTTGCTGTTTACAATGGTCACACTCCGGGCTGAAACTGATAAGGATCGTATAGCGGTTGGGCTTTAAGTTCTCGGTGTAGAAATTCGTACTGCTGTCGGGCAGCAATAATTTAAAATCGGGCAGCCGCAGGTTTTTTAAATGAGCGGGAATGGAATCGATGGAGGAGCCGGCGGAGACAGTTGTTGTTGTCAGTATCAGCAAAAACAAAACAAATACGTTCTTCATACCCGCAAGATACAGGAAACGGTAAAAAGGTTGTCCGCTTCAAAGCGCCCCATCTTCAATTTGCCCGATGGGTTCATTGCCCTATATTTGCAGCCTTAAATTACTATTCAACGAGTTTTTATGGCAACTACATCAGATATCAGTCGTGGAATGATCATCAAGCAAGACGGCAGCTTGTATAAAATTGTGGAATTCGGAGAAAACAAAACAGCCCGTGCCGCCGCTAAAGTGTGGGCCAAATTGAAAGGTGTTGATAACAGCCGTTCCATTGAAGTAACCTGGAACAGTGGTGAAACCATTTACCCGGTACGTGTGGAGCGTCATGATTTTCAGTTCCTGTATAAAGATGATACCGGCTACAATTTCATGAATACTGAAACCTTTGAGCAGATTGCTGTACAGGAAACCGTAATTGATGCCCCCCAGTTTTTAAAAGAAGGTGATTCTGTATCTGCCCTCATTAATACAGAAACTGAATTGCCCATGAGTATTGAATTGCCCGATAAAATTGTAGTAAAAGTTACTTACAGTGAGCCGGGTGTAAAAGGCGATACGGCTACACGTACATTAAAAGCAGCTACCATTGAAACCGGCGCAACCGTAATGGTACCATTATTTGTAAACGAAGGCGAGCTGATCCGCATCAACACCAAAAACGGTGAGTATGTGGAGAGAGTGAAGGAATAAGAATTCATAAAATAAGTAAGACGGGCAGTTTCAGAAACTGCCCGTTTTTGTTTAGTTTTTATCCATTTTTGAGCAAAAAACAATCATTTTGCCTCTATTTCTGTCAGAATTAGGAAATTTCGAGTCTATTTCCCTTATCTTAGCCGCCCGTTATTATTCACTAAATTAAACCTCACGATCATGGATTTCAAGCAAATTCAGGAGTTGATAAAACTGGTCAACAAATCGAATCTCAGTGAACTTACAATTGAAGAAAAAGACTTTAAAGTAACCATACGCCAAAAAGACGAAATCATACAACAAACTGTTATATCAGGACAGTTTCAGTCGGCACCAGCCGCACCGGCTTTGGCGCCAGCACCTGCTCCCGCTGCAATTGCTGCACCGGCTGCTACAGGCGGCGGAGCTCCAGCTAAATCTGCTGACGATAGCAAATACATTACCATCAAAAGCCCGATGATCGGAACGTTCTACCGCAAACCATCACCCGATAAACCACTGTTTGTAGAAGTGGGTTCAGAAGTAACTCCGGGTAAAGTGGTGTGTATCATCGAAGCAATGAAGCTGTTCAATGAAATTGAAAGTGAAGTAAAAGGCACAATCGTGAAGGTGTTGGTAGAAGACCAAACGCCGGTTGAATACGATCAGCCGTTGTTCCTGGTAGATCCAAGCTAATTTGAGAATCAATGAATTTGAAAATTTGAAAATGAGTCAATTTGAAAATGGTAATACAACTTCAAAGCTCATCCTGCTTTTCATTCTCAAATTTTCAGATTGATCAATTTTCAAATTACAGACTATCTAATTTTCATATTTTCAAATTAAACTCATGTTTAAAAAGATATTGATTGCCAACCGTGGTGAAATTGCATTACGCATTATCCGCACTTGTCGTGAAATGGGTATTAAAACGGTGGCTGTTTATTCTACTGCCGACAGAGAAAGTCTGCATGTAAAGTTTGCAGATGAAGCGGTTTGTATTGGAAAACCTGCCGGTGCCGAATCGTACCTCAACGTTCCCAATATTATTGCTGCTGCAGAAATTACCAATGCAGATGCCATTCATCCCGGTTATGGTTTTTTAGCTGAGAATGCAAAGTTTGCTGAGATCTGCGGACAAAACGGGATCAAGTTCATTGGACCTACTCCTGAACAGATCCGTTTGATGGGCGACAAGGTTACTGCAAAGGATACAATGATCAAGGCGGGAGTGCCTGTTGTACCTGGCGGACAAGGTTTGTTAGCAAGCCTGGAAGATGCCAAGCGAATTGCAAAAGAAATCGGTTATCCGATTATTTTAAAAGCAACTGCCGGCGGTGGTGGTAAAGGGATGCGTGTAGTATGGGCCGAAGAAGACCTGGAACGCAATTACGATATGGCCAAGAACGAAGCAGCGGCTGCATTCAAGAACGATGGCATCTACATGGAAAAGTTTGTAGAAGAACCACGTCATATTGAAATACAGGTAGCGGGTGACCGTTACGGAACCGTTTGTCATTTAAGTGAACGTGATTGTTCTATTCAGCGCCGGCATCAGAAACTGGTAGAAGAGTCACCGTCTCCGTTTATGACGTCTGAGCTGCGTAAGGCCATGGGAGAAGCTGCCAAAAAAGCGGCCTCAGCAATTGCTTACGAAAGTGTAGGTACCATTGAGTTTTTGGTTGATAAGCACCGCAACTTCTACTTCATGGAAATGAACACACGTATCCAGGTAGAACATTGCGTTACAGAAGAAGTAACCAACTTCGATTTAATTAAGGAACAGATTCTGATTGCCATGGGTGAAAAGATCAGCGGACAGGATTACGAACCGGAAATGCATGCCATTGAGTGCCGTATCAATGCCGAAGATCCCTATAACGATTTCCGTCCATCGCCCGGTAAGATCACTACGTTGCATCAGCCCGGCGGCCATGGCATCCGAATTGATTCGCATGTATATGCCGGTTATATTATTCCTCCGTATTACGATTCCATGATCGCAAAAATTATTGCGGTTGCCCGTACACGTGAGGAAGCGATTAATACCATGAGCCGTGCATTAAGTGAGTATGTAATTGAAGGGGTGAAGACCACCATTCCATTCCATCAGCAACTCATGAAAGATGAGAACTTCCGGAATGGAAATTTCACAACCAAGTTCTTGGAAGGATTTACAATGAAATAATAGTAGTTTAGCAAAAGAGAAAGGCCGGTGAATAACCGGCCTTTCTCTTTTCTCTTTTTCCCTTACTTATTGATGCATTAATTTCTGTTGAAATTTTTCGCCTGTTTCAGATATCATTTCTATGATATAAACATGGTTGTCTTTCAAGCTATTAATATCCCATGTAAACCGGTTGAAGCCAACTGTACTTTTATAAGTTGTTTTATTTATAATTTTCCCTGATACATCCAGCAATCGTACCTGGTATTCTAATCTATTGTTTGTTTCCTGAAAGTCAATATTGATCCTATTTGTAAATGGATTAGGTCCAACTTTTACAGCTGTAGTAATACCACTGAAATTGAACATTACAATTTTGCTGTAAATGGACGTACCGTCGTTGTAAACCGTTCGTAATCTGTAATAATTATTTCCCGGTACAGTATTGGCCATCAACTTTGAATAGTTCTGTATCTCCTGTTCACTAGTTGTATTGTATTGTGTGATCCCGGCAGTTGAAAACTGTATGCCATTTGTTGAGTGTTGAATTTCAAAAAAACTGATAGCGGGATTTGAGGACACTTCCCACATTAATTCAGCCGCAGTAGTACGCTTTTTGCCACTGAATGTAAGGATCTCATCATCTAACAACATTGCTGTATTCAGCATCGGTCCAAGTTCACTTGTGTTGTTTGCTATGGTAGCGGTTGCGGTAACAAATGGTGCTATATCAGGTGGTAGGTTTACCATCGGAAATGAAAACGTAAACCCATTCACATTGCCTGCAGCCATGTTTCCATCAGTGTTATAAGAAAGCCCGGTAGTAGTTCGGAGATCAGCAACACTTCCTTCGATACCGCTGCCAATATAATATTCTGCTTCACCATAGTTAAACAGTCTTCCGCCATGTTGATTTGTACCTCCATCTGTAAAAAAGAATTCCATATATGCACCCGCTGCCACTTTTCCGTAAATGATCAGTGAGGTTGGGGTTTTTTTAACAGAATCAATTACCGGAAAGTTGATGATGTTGTTGGTGCCTGCATCAGCATCAGCGTCGTCATTAACTGTTACAAGCGGGCTGCCCGTGTTACCTATGAAATTTAAGTCAATACCAAGGCCTGTATTATTATATAGTAAATTTTGGGTGAAGAAATTATTACGGTTGCCAACAAGAGTAGTAGGAGTAAACGTACTTAACGAAATGCCAGATCCAACGTTGTTGTAGATTATATTTTCAGCGATATAATGTTGTTCGTTGTCATAGTAAGAAAGTCCGGCAGTGCCGCTTGGAGGAGCACTCATATCAATCCAGACCCCCGACATGAAAACTGAACTGGTATTGTTATATATCCTGTTTTTTATGATTGTGTCTACACGTGAAGAAAGTGCGGCACGAATACCCGCCTGTACAGGACCGCAATTTGTTTTTACAAAACCGGTAATTGAATTATTCGAAACATAATTCGAATCGGCATTCCAGCCTATATCAATACCTACCTGCTCTACATTTTCAATATAGTTATTATTGATTTGCAAACGTGAACAGTGCATCGTATTAATAGCGTCTGCAACAAGGTTGGCACTGGGTTGTGTTACTGTATGACCAGGTCCTATGTATTGATTGTTCCAGCCAATATCGATTAACTGATTTTCCTCAATTGTCCATAAACGACAAGCTAAGTTTGTTGATGCCGGACCAACACTTGCATGGTCAATACCCCCGTTAAAATGAATGCCATAACATCCCGTATGTTTTATGAAGTTGCGACTGATTGTGCCGATGTTATTGTTGCCTCCTATAACGATGGCGGAGCCTAATGTGCGACGGTTACTGGCCTGCGTTGGATTATTGCCATAGGGGTCGCAACTGATAAAACAATTCGTAACGGTGAAGTTCACGTTTCGGGCTGCATTGGAGCGCATCAAACAAATATCTCCGGATAGCCCTGATGTACTGGCTGTTCCGCTTGTATTTCCAAAGCCAGAAATTGCAATGCCTCTGATTGTTACGTTTACTGCATTAATATTAATTCCGTTCCCATATCCACGTGATGCGTCTGTTGTATTGCCTGAACGGATGTAACCACCTGCTATATGCGCAACAATGTAAACATCCGGGAAATCAATAGAAGGCTGTGTAACATTATCAGCGCCTACAACTCTTCCAGCTAAGACACCTGTATTCGTATTTGGCTGTGTTGTTCCATCAATTGTAACGGCATCAGTAATTACTGGTAAGGCAGAGGTTAATCGAATTACGGCTACCCTTGTACCTGCTAACAAATTACCTTCAAAATATTGGCTAGCTAGCCCGAGGTCAGGAATCGAAAAACGAATGATGTCTGCCCCTGCGTTTGTGTTAGCGTCAATAATTGCTTGTCGTAACGAACCTGCTCCACTATTGTTTGTATTGGTAACGGTATATGTTGCAGCGGAAGCTATTTGTTGCAGCACACTGAAAAGCAATAAAAAATAATTTCGTTTCCCCAATAACTGTTTCATAGTTTTCAATTTATCGTACGGTCGGAGATGCTTAGTTTTGTTTCACAAACTTTTCTACACTGATCAGCTCATTTTGCTCATTCACAATTTTCACATAGTACATGCCTGCACTCAGGGCCGATACATTCTGGCTGATGCGGTTTGAACCGGCAACTGCCTGCACCTGTGTTTGCATGATCATGCGGCCATATTCATCAATGTAATCAAAACGGATTTTTTTGTTACTGCCAATATTTACGTCAATGGTGAGTGATCCGGATGTAATCGAAGGGTATAGCTTTGTTTGAACTGACCCACGTTGGTGATTTAAAGCAATCGTTGTACTGAATTTAAACGCACCATCTTTTGCCACTTGACGGATGCGGTAATAGTTGATGCCCGGCAATGGATTGTTATCCGTAAAGCTGAAGGGTGCAATCAGTCCATTCACGGTTCCTATTTCAGTAAAATTGTTTTTATCAATTGAACGTTCAACTACAAAATAGTTGTGTGTGTCGTCCATGGAAGCATCCCAATTCAATACACTTGTTTGTTGTTGAATTTTACCGTTAAAGCTGATAAATTCAACCGGCAAACTGCTGCTGGCACTGCTGCTAACTACGGCTACATCGTCAATAAAGAAACCATCATTTACTACCGATGTGTTTGATAAGAACTGGAAGCGCAATTGAACCGATGTCTGGCCAACATAAGGTTGCAGGTCTATATACTCACGCACCCATTGATCCTGAATGCCGGTATACGACGGGATACCGCCAATTTGTTTTGCATTTTCCACAATTGTTTTGCGGCCGCTGAGACTTGTCCAGTTAGTGCCACCATCAGTGGATACCTGTACTCTTAACCTGTCATTGCCGTTTTCTGCACGATGTTTTAACCAAAAGGTCATATAGGCCATGGTGGCGGTGGAGAAATTGAAAGTGCGGTTAATGCGTGCCGTTAGGGTTGCACTACTGGTATAATTTGCACCTGCTGCAGGCGATTCTGCCAATGAGCGGGAACCGCTAAAAGCACCTGTGCCGCCCATTGTTGCAGTAGAATAGTTCCAGCCCGAGCTTACTACCCAATTAGTACCAACAGTACCTGTTTCCATATCATCAATAAAACCTGTTGTGCCGGTTGTATTACCGTTGAAGAAACGTGTAACCGTATCGGTTTGTGTAATGCCACCTGTTACTGTTCTCCAGATAAATCGGATCCGTTGCCCATTGGTAATGGACCCACTCAATGTGTAACTGATAGAGCCATCGCTCGCATCCATGTGATTGGCCATTGTACCAGCTGCAATGTTAACAGGCGCACCTACTGTTTGAATATTTTCAAGTGGTATAATCGAAACAGTAGTAGCAGAATCAACCACACCCATTCTGTAAACTCTGAAGTTGAACGAGCTGTTTGTAAGTGTAATGTTGGCAGGCGAACGGTCTTCAATACGTGTATAAGCGCCGGCCATTAAACACAACTGATAGTTGCTGTAGAACATTCCTTTAGCAAGAGGAATAATATTTGCTTGAAGAGGCCAAAAGCTTCCAGCCGTAGTTCCATAGTTAGGGCCGATTTCTGGGCTATACGAATAAATTTTTCCTCTGTTCGCTAAATCGCCTGCAAAAAAGTAATCGTCGTTCGAACCCCTTGCAACTGCACTAATAGCCGTAAAGGGATTACCGGGATTGTATAGATTGAATTTTGTCATTAAAGCCGATGAGTTCTGAAAGAAACTCGCATCGGCAGCACTAATAGTTACAGATGGAACACATGCCGGGTGAATATGTGCTTCCGCAAAAGAATGATGATTAAAGTTCATTTTAATACGGCGTGTGCGTAAAAAATCACGCATGGCCTGCGATTCAAGCTCCGACATTGCACTGGGACCTCTGTAGGTGTCATTTGTTGTTGATGTGGATGAACCTTCGTTACCACCGGCAACTCCTCCAATTCCAACTTCATTCCAGCCTACCTCGTAGTTACGGTTAATATCGGTACCAATATTTGTAGTTACGTTGGTTGTTGTTCTGTTTTTACGGTGTAAACCACCACCTGCAGGGTTTGAATCTTGATTGTATTTGTATCCATCAGGATTGTTAACCGGTATAAAATACATTTGACGGTTATCTACTAATTCTTTTATTGATTGGTTGGTACTGTAATTTTCCAGCAGGTACTGCATGTAGAAAATAATATTCATCATACTCATACCTTCACGAGCATGGTTTAAACCAGTGATCATGGATTCCGATTCGGTTACTTCATCTGTGGAAACGTTATCTGAGATTTTTACGCACCAGATCGGTCTGGGTGTAGCTGCACCAACACGGTTGCCACCAAATGTCCAGCCGATTGTATCAATCTTAACAAGGTTAGGGTAGTTGGTACGCATTGTATTGATCAGGTTGTATACTTCAGCCAATGTATAGTAGCCTCCCATTGAACCCACAGGGTTCATAAACGCTGCAGGTGTGGTAATGCTGTTTGCAAATGGCTGGTCGGGCGATTCAAAAAATAAACGTGCATTGATTTTTTTGAGATGCTTTCGATCGTCGAATTGATATGGATTTGAATGTTTGTTTTTCCTTTGAAAAGCCTCTACGGCATCAGCTTCCACAATAGTAAACTTTACCCCATGCTTTTTCATGAGGGCAATGTCGTCCTGGTTTACAACAGTTGAAACATATTTTCCTTTTTCATCGTACGTAAAATGATCAAAAGCCAATCCATACTCCCACAAAGTGGAAATTCTGCTTTTGGGTACAGAAATTTTTACTTCAGAATATTTCATTTCCTGAGCAACCAGTGAAAATGAGATGAATGAAAATAAAGCTCCGGCGAGGAAGCGTTTTGAAAGCATGAATAAAATCGACTGTCTCATGTGGTCTTTGGTTATGGATGATGGATTTTAACTGTTCTGAAAAACAAAGGCTTATACCTGATGGGAAAAATGTAAACGGTTACATTGTCTTGCTAACCGCTCTTATCACACACTTCCGGGCGGAAGAATTGTAACAAAATTCTTTACTATCGGGTACATGATTCTGCTTATTTCAGCTTTTACAATCGTCACAAAGTTGCTATAATATTATTTATCCTCAATAAGGATATACCCTTATTTTTAGGTGTATTTTTCGGGCCACCAGTTTCGTGTTTTATACTCGTAAGAATCCCTTTGAACTTGCAGAAAATACGTATATCGTACATGGATAAGCACAAAAAAACCGGCTTTAGCCGGTTTTTTTATCAGGTATAAATTTCCTTAGCGTAAGAACAACAGCTCTCTGTACTTCGGTAAGTACCAGCTTGCATCATCAACCAGCAGTTCAAGCTTATCCACATGATAGCGGATGGCATCAAAGTACACCCCTTTCACATCATCGCAATAAGCAATGGCTTTTGCACGTGTGTCGGTAAGGTTGTTTGCTTTTTTGCGTGCTTCGATCATTTGCTCAACAAGGTCACTTACTTTGTTGATGTGAACAGAGATCTTTTCCAGGATCTGCAATTGGTTGGCATACGAATCAGCACTGATACCAATTTCCTTTAAGCCTTTGATATTGCTGATAAGGATATTCTGGTAGCGAATGGCAGCCGGTAAAATATGACTGGTGCAAAGCTCACCCATGATACGTCCTTCGATCTGTACTTTTTTAATGTAGTTTTCGAGTTCAATTTCATGACGTGCTTCCAGTTCAGCATGTGTAAATACACCAATGTTTTCAAACAGCTCTTTCGATTTTTTGGTAACCATTGCATCCAGTGCAAGCGGCGTTGTTTTCACATTCGGCAATCCACGCTTCTCTGCTTCTTTTGCCCATGCTTCACTGTAGCCATCGCCTTCAAACAATACTTTCTTGCTTTCTGCAACATAACGCTGTAATACGTGCATGATCGCAATTTCTTTCTTATCACCTTTCTCGATCAATGCATCAACCTCTGCCTTAAAGGTGATGAGTGTTTGCGCCATAATAGCGTTCAACACCGTCATTGCGTTTGAACAGTTGGCACTTGAACCTACTGCACGGAACTCAAATTTATTCCCGGTAAAAGTAAAGGGAGATGTCCGGTTCCGGTCT
>CAYMSG010000036.1:0-14843 GCA_964392955.1 uncultured Chitinophagaceae bacterium
ATCATCCCTGCAAACAAAAAAATAGTAGCGATCGCCAGTACCCTCGCAGCAAATCCTGCAATCAATAATAATGCGCCGAGAGACTGAAGAAGGATAACTAAAAAACCTACGATCCAAGGCAGACCAACTGTAACCGTAAAATATTGCATGCTGCCTGTAAACCCATACCCGCCAAACCATCCAAACAATAATTGAAGGCCATGGGGTAAAATAATAAAACCAAGAGTGAGGCGGGCAACCAAACCCGTAGTATGATTGCCGGATTGAAATAACCAATTCATTTTTTTCATTTTTTGATTGCAAAAATGCCTCTCACTTTATCCAGGAAAAATAATACAGATTAAGTTTTTTAAACCTGCTTTCAGCAACAGCAGGTATCATCTGTCATTTCTTAATGCACATTATTTTTTACAACAGGCTGCAAGCGAATCTTTGCAAACGCAACCATTATCATCACAATAAACAAATAACGAAATGAGAATCGTTTTACTCGCTTTCATATTTTTTCAACTTTCAAATCAAATAAGTGCACAGGGTTTCACAACTGAACTTATGCCCGGCAACCGCTACTTGTTCTATCAACATGTAATGAACCAAAAATTGAAAGAGAATGGCAAAGCCAGCATTATACATATTGCAAACATCAGCAACTGGTACGAACAGAATCCAACAAAAGGAGGCATGCGTAATGAACTCATGAACCAGGCATATATTGGTTTGCAGGCGGGTGGTAACATAACAATTATGGGAGGATTATTTTATGCAAACGTAACAGGTATTAGACCTGCTGTTGCCGTTCAGTTTGTACACACGTTTAAAAACGGGTTGCTGGTACTTGTGCCACGGGCCGATGTTATAAACAATGGCAGCGTTGAAGTAATGGGAATGTTTGAATTCCAACCCAGCCTTACGAAGAAGCTTAAACTTTATTCAAGAGTGCAGTTGATGAGTAATATTGGCCCCTACCACCATAACAGAAGTTATCAACGTGTGCGATTGGGTGTTGATATAAAAAAGATGCAGGCAGGTTTTGCTGTTAATATAAACGAATATGGATACCCGGTAATAATGAAGCTGAATACGGGACTGTTTCTACGTAAAGCTTTTTAATTTTTTGACCGTTTACGCTCCCTTTCTTTTTCTACTATGCGCTTTTTGATGGTACTCAAAAACTCCGGCGACATGCCTAAATAAGAAGCGATGTGCTTTTGTGATATCTGTAAATCCATTTCAGGATAGGCATTTCTGAAAGCAATATACCGTTGTTCTGCATCCATCCCCAACGACTCAAGTACTCTTCGATGAAACGATGCATAAGCTTTTTGCAGAATCAGCCGGAAAAAACGTTCCATTTTCGGCACTTGTTCGTATAGTAATTGCAAGTGATCGTATGAGATGGAGAGTACATGAGTTGCCTCAAGCGCTTCGGTGTACATACTGGCTTTTGTTTGTGTAATAAAACTGGGAAAATCGCCAATCCACCATTTGCTGATTCCTAATTGGACAATATGTTCATGACCGTTCGGCTCAATATAATAGACCCTTGCACTGCCTTTTGTAATAAAGTTGGTGAACCGGTTTACCTCTCCTTCGCTATGCAAAAAATCTCCCCTTTTAAAACGCCGTTCGCTTGTATACTGCAAAATCAATTCCTCTTCCTCCTTTGTGAGGTTGATAAAATTCTTAAAATTATCAAGCAGTAATTCGTAGCTCATACTCTAAAATAAGCAAAGGTTTGAGATGTAGTTCAAACCTTTAACACGAATGATTCAATTAAATTACAGCAAACCGGGTGGCAATCCTGTTTATTGCTTTGTTTCTGTTTCCTCCACTTTATCCACCACCACCACCAAATCTGTTAAACTTACTGTGATGGGAATGGCTCCCAGCTGCACCACTGCATTTTTACCCCGCAGCTCTTTTACAATACCTACCTGCCGGTTTTTCATCATCTTTACTTTTACGCCGGGCTTTATTTCGCCGCCTATTTCCTGGAATTTTTCGCTGAGCTTTTTATCTTTTTTCTCCGCTACCTGTTTTTGTCGCTGATCAAACAGCAAAGCGTTCATCTGTTTCATGACCTCTTCTTTTTTATCGCTGCGTTTCCACTCGTGCACCAGTGCTTTGAGTTTGCGATCCATATCCTTGAGGTAAGCAATACGGTCTTCGGTAATTTTATTCTGCTGTTTCAGCAACTCCACCTGCTGCTGATGTTTTTCTTTGTTGAGCACCTGCTCCATTTCTTTTTTGAGCCGTTCATTTTCTTTGAGCAGGCGATGCAATTCTTTTTCTTTCTTTTCGATCTGGCGGAGATCGCTTTCAGCGGTGTTCAACAATTTATCTAACCGGAAATGATCTTCATCAACCAATGCCCTGGCTCGGTCGATCAGTTTTTTATCCAACCCGATCCGTTCTGCAATGGCAAACGTGTACGAACTGCCGGGCTTACCCAGTATGAGTTTGTACAACGGCTGCAAACTTTTTTCATCAAAACTCATGGCACCATTCACAATACCAGGCGTATGATTGGCCATTACTTTTAAGTTGAGATAATGCGTTGTTACAATACCGAGTGAATGTTTTTTTACCAGCTCCTGCAAGATCACTTCTGCAAATGCACCGCCCAGGTTGGGATCACTGCCACTTCCTAATTCATCAATAAAAAATAAGGTGCGACCATTGGCTGTTTCCATGAAATGTTTCATGTGCAGCAAATGACTGCTGTAAGTACTCAGATCATATTCGATGCTTTGTGTATCGCCGATATGGATCATCACCTGTTTAAAAATGCCGAACTCACTTTCCGGATGCACGGGCACCAGCAAACCACTCTGCACCATCAATTGCATCAGGCCAACTGTTTTCATGGTAACCGTTTTACCTCCGGCGTTGGGACCGGATATAACCAGTATCCGGCTTTTTTCATCCAACCGGATTTGTGTGGGAATGGTTGGCTTCTGATTTTTTTTGTTGTAGAGCAGTAATAGGGGATGATACGCATCACGCAGGGAAATCAATGCTTTATCCGTAAGCATGGGAAAGTTCGCCTGCATATCAACACCCAGCTTTGCCTTGGCCTTAATAAAATCATACTCGCCCAACACCGTATGATAAGTTGTAAGCAACGATGCATAAACAGACAGCTGCTCTGTTAATACACGCAGAATACGGTACACTTCCCTGCGTTCTTCATTTTCCAAACTGAAGATGTCGTTGTTCAGTTCAATTGTTTCTTCAGGTTCAATAAAAACAGTACGTCTTGTTTCACTTTCGCCATGCAGAATGCCTTTTACCTGCCGCTTCTGTTCTGCAAACAAGGCCACTACCCTTCTTCCACTTAAAAACGATTCTTCAATATCGGCCACATATCCCTGCTTCTGTAATTTCTTCAACACCTTTTCAAACTCACGACGCAACTCATTGCGTTTGCGATATAAACTCATGCGTATATCACGCAACTCTTCACTGGCATCATCTTTTACAACACCTCCATCGTCCAGCACATCGTTGATCAATTCGAGAATTACTTTCTCATAATACGTTCCTTCAATTACCTGTGTTAATGCGGGGTACGCTGCTCTTCGATCGGCATCAAACCAACGGAAAATGCTTTGTGTATTTTCTGCCAGCTTGCGGATGAGCACCAACTGCTCTTCTGTTAACACAGCACCCGGAATCGACAATAATTTCAACTCCCTGGATAAATTCAAAATATAATCAACAGGAAAATACTGACCCTGCTGCTGCAGCAACATCATTTCATAACTCTGCCGTAACTCTAACTGGATGTATTCTTTTCGGGTATGGATACGAAGATTCTCTGCTTTGTCTTTCGCATACTCCGTTTTGCAATGCGCATGTAACAACGCCTTCACTTTATCAAACTCCAACTGCACAAGGGCAGAATCCGGAAAAAACTTAATCACTGAAAACCACTTTTTTGTTGCCGGCAAAGGTAATCCTAATCATCGTTCCTTGCGTCGCACTCTTTTACCGCAAGAACAACAGCAACCAGATGCTTCTACCTCGAATTACCGGCTGTTTCTTAAATTGCCTCAAATAACAGCACCGATGCGATTTTATTTACTGCTTTTTCTTTCGCTCCCCTTTGCGGTATTGGCGCAGAACAACTACTTAGATTCACTGAGCCGGTTCCAGCAGCAATATGTGGAAGCACATGAAGTAGTTACCGGTGCCAACAAAAAGAAACTGACGTTCTATCCTGTGCAGCAGCAGTACAGAATTACCGCTTCATTTGAACGAACAGAAAACAGTCCGTGGTTTTTAATGAACAGCACGGGTGCTGAACGGAAACAATACCGGGTGTATGGCATAATCAGGTTCAACCTGCACGATACAGCTGTTGAACTTCGGATCTACCAATCCCGTTCATTGTTAGGTTCTGAAAAGTACCGGGAACATTTATTTATTCCGTTTACAGATAAAACATCGGGCTACGAAACATATGGTGGCGGACGCTACATTGATCTCAACATTGGAGATATCAGCAACAATACTTACGTCATTGACTTTAATAAAGCCTACAATCCGTACTGCGCATACGCACCCGGTTATAACTGTCCGATCCCACCAGCAGAAAATGATCTGCCGGTTGCAGTAAAAGCAGGTGAATTGAATTATCTGAAATAACTACTGCACCGCCCGGCGGGTGATCAAATGCAGGTTTTGTTTTTTGTAACGGTCAACGATCATTACAATATAAATTACATCCAGTATAAAACATAGTATGCCAAGAAACTGCAGGAAATAACTGTAGCGCTGAAACAGCACAATGGTTGCTGCCAGGGTTCCCAGCATTTTAAAGAATGCAATTCCAAACGACTGCCCTTTGATATTCTCTTGCTTCAATAACATGGAAATAAACGAAGAAGAAATCAACACATTCATTAAAAATGCGGAATAGGTGATAGCTGTTATACCCATGTCGAGTTGCAGCAGGTACAGAAATAAATAAGCCGCAACAACGATAAACAATGTGAACGGATAAAAATACTTCCGGTTTTCGTTTGGCCAGGTTGCCCGGGTGTACAGTAAATACGCTGCAAAAATCACCACATCAAATAAAAACCAGGTTCTGTTTACCCACACCTGTATTGTATTTGAAGAGCCAGTAAAAATAAATGAGTACAGAAATTCCCAGCAAAGATTAAAAGCAAGCGCCAGGGCCGGCATACCGCATTGTTTATCTTTAAACGAACGGTAGATAATGAGCAGGTAAACAATTGTCCACGAAATGCCCATGGTAGCTAAAATAGAAAGGTAAAGCAGGTCACTTGCACTCATGTTGAATGGAGGAATTGGTTGGTTCGTTGTGGAAAGATAACTGAAGCAGCTAAATTTTGAACAGAAACGTTAAAGCATTTTTAAAATCCCTAAATTGTCGGCCTGGCAACAACGCACCGAAAACTTTCGGCACAGTTTTACACGTAAATTGCAAGTTGCTAAAAATTACAAACGATATGTGGAGTAAACTTCTTTTCAATACAAGTGTGGCAGTAAGTTCGTTCTTGTTTTTTTCCTGCGTTACCAGTGAACCGAATAATAAAATTATGAGTGATAACATAAGTACCGCTGCCTTTACCGGCAGCACAGGCAATGAAGGAGCAGCCATTGATACCGCTACGTTTGGAGCAGGTTGTTTTTGGTGTGTTGAAGCCATTTTTCAACAGGTGGAAGGTGTGTTAAAAGTAACCAGTGGTTATTGTGGTGGCCATGTGATCAACCCCACGTATGAACAGGTGAATACAAAAACCACCGGTCATGCTGAAGTAGCGCAGATCATATTTGATCCAAAGAAAATTTCGTTTGATGAACTGCTGGAAATTTTCTGGCAAACACACGACCCCACTACACTGAACCGCCAGGGCAACGATGTGGGTCCGCAATACCGCAGTGCTGTATTTTATCACAATGCAGAGCAAAAACAAAAAGCAGAACAATACAAAGAGGCGTTGAATAAAAGCGGTGCGTTCGACAGTCCGATTGTTACTACCATTGAGGCGTATAAAAATTACAGCGAAGCTGAAAATTATCATCAGAATTATTACAACAACAATAAAAACTCCAATCCTTATTGTTACTATGTAATCAAGCCAAAGCTGGAAAAGTTTGACAAAGTATTTAAAGACAAAAAGCGGAAAAGTTAAGTTTGAAGGAATTGGGAATTCGTGATCAGGAATTTGGACTAACACTCACCATTCACTATTCACCACTCACCAACTTTACTCGTCTCAGCTCCAGCCAATTCAATGCATTGGGCTGAAAGCCTGTTACACCGGGCTGTACCAGATGAATCACCATATCGTACCAAAGCGGAACAACCGGTGCATCGTTCATGAGTAGTTGATCCATTTGCTGGTATAACCGATAACGGATGGAATCATTCGGTTCTTTGTTCGACTGTTCATACAGTGCATCAAACAAAGGATTCTTATAGCGGGTATAATTCGGCGGTGCCGGATTTTTTCCATAGAACACACTGAGGTAATTTTCTGCATCGGGATAATCAGCGATCCAGCTTCCCCGAAAAAACAATGCTTCGCTTTTGGCCGTTTGTGTTAACAGCAAACTCTTTTGAACGATCTCCACTTTTACATTCAATCCAATATCCTGCAATTGACGGGCAATATAACTCCCGAGATCTGCATAGATGGGAATAGTCAATAATTTAATTTCAGGAACATCCTGCACACTTTTGAATCCGGCCTGCTTCAGCAAGGCAGCTGCTTTCGCCGGATTGTAATGATAACCTTTTACGACGGTCGTATCAAAACTCGGCAGGCCCATCGGCACAAAACCACTTTCAGCGGCAGTACCAATCGAGTTCCGCAAATACAACATCATCTTTCGTCGATCAAACCCATAGTTGATCGCTTGTCGAATTGCTTTTAATCGCAGCGGCGAATTCTTCACAATATCTTTCGATGAATCAACCAAAATGCCGAGATATTCGATGTTGAGATAGGGATGTTTGTTCAACTGCACTTTTCCTTTCCAGCTTTCACGCAACTCTCCTTTTTTACTTAACACTTCATCTTTGAACGAGGGATCAATATCATTGATAAAATGTAATCTTCCCTGCCGGAATTCCATAAACTCGGCCGCTTTACTTTCCAGGAAACTTACTTTCACGCCATTGATGTAAGGCAACTGATTGCCAGCACTGTCTTTTTCGAAATAATGATTGTTTTTGGTTAGTACCAGTGCCTGTCCTTCTTCCCAAACTTTAAACTGAAATGGTCCGGTGCCACAAGGGTTCCGTCGAAAATCAGGTCCAAACTTTTCAACCACTTCGCTTGGTACAACCGAACAATACACATTACTGAGTACACCCAACATTTGTACAAACGGACGGAGTAAATTAATTTGAAACGTAGAATCGTCTGATGCAATAAACCCCTTTACAGGATCAACACGGTTGTTGAAGATCCAGGCACCGGGACTGGCTGTGTTTTTATCCATCAGTCGTTTAAAACTGTACACAACATCAGCCGCAACCATTTTTCTTCCTTTGCCATTTGGGAATACAGGATGATCGTGAAAACGCACATCGGTTCGTAAATGAAAAATGATCTGCAGCCTGTCATCACTGATCTCCCAGCTTTTGGCAAGCGATGGAACAATATGCAACTCTTCATCCGTTTCTACCAGAGTGTTGTAGAGTTGATGTGTTGCCCATATCACCGACTGGCTTTTGGCAAATGCCGGATCGAGTGAACTAATACCACTCACTTCATTGTATCGGAAAATATCCTGTTCATTTTTGTTGGTTCTGCCGCAGGAAAGAAAAAGAAGCAATGAAAAAGAAAGAATGAAATATGAGAAACAAGAAAGCACAAAACCAACAGGCAACATCAGCCGCTGGGCTGCCATTCGTACTTCTCTTGTATTTTTCCGATCTGTCATAAAGAATTACTGCTAAATTTAGGTTCAAATATAAACCCGGTGAAAAAAAAGAATCAATTAGCTCTTATCAGTCTGTTTGTTTGTTTCTTCATTCAAACTGCAATGGTACAATCGCAACCCCTGAACCAGAGAGAAAAGCTGACACGGCAGGATACACTACGCGGCAGCATTACTGCGGAACGGGCCTGGTGGGATGTGGTGAAATACGACCTGCACGTAACTCCCGATTTTACAAATTTTACCATTAAAGGAAACAACACAATCTTTTTTCGGTTGGTAAAGAAAAAAGGCGCACAGATGCAGATCGATCTGCAGGATCCACTCATCATCGACAGTGCTATTTTAAATGGAGTGCCGATGAGTTTTACCCGTGACGGGCATGCATGGCTGATTGATATGCCCCGCCGCAGATTACCAAAACCGCTTACTGCCAATAAAGACTTGCACCAATTACGCATCGTGTACCATGGTGTACCCAAACCTGCATTGCGTGCTCCCTGGGATGGTGGTGTTGTTTGGAAAAAAGATAAGAATGGAAATCCGTGGATCAATGTTGCCTGCCAGGGATTAGGTGCAAGTGTTTGGTGGCCTTGTAAAGATCACCAGAGTGATGAACCGGATAATGGTGTAAGCATCAGCGTAACTGCTCCTGATACATTGATGAACGTTTCAAACGGACGATTAAAAGATGTGGTGAGTGATGGCAAAGGCAACAAAGTATGGACATGGGTGGTTACAAAACCCATCAACCTTTATAATGTTACCATGAACATTGGAAAATATGTTCATTTCAGCGATACGTTACAGGGTGAAAATGGCAAACTTGATCTTGACTACTATGTGATCGATTACAATCTTGATAAAGCCAAAAAACAATTTGAACAGGTAAAGCCGATGATGCGTGCGTTTGAATACTGGTTTGGCCCATATGCTTTTTATGAAGATGGTTTTAAACTTATTGAAAGCAATCACCTCGGCATGGAACACCAGAGTGCAGTTGCTTACGGTAACGAATATATGAACGGTTACAAAGGAACCGACCTGAGTGGCAGTGGATGGGGCACCAAATGGGATTTCATCATCATTCATGAAAGTGGACACGAATGGTATGGCAACAACATCAGCACAAAGGATATTGCCGATATGTGGGTGCATGAAGGGTTTACCAACTACAGCGAAACTCTTTATACCGATTATATGTTTGGCGAAGAAGCAGGCAATGCGTACGTACAGGGTATTCGCCGCAATATCCGGAACGACATCCCGATCATTGGCAAATACAATGTAAACAAGGAAGGAAGTGGAGACATGTATTATAAAGCCAGCAATATGATCCATATGGTTCGTCAGATCGTTGGCGATAAAAGCAGCTTCCGCATGCTGCTGCGTGATATGAATGAAAAATACAGACACAAAACAGTTACCGGTGCTGAGATCGAAGATTTCATATCAAAACGTACAGGGTTTAATTTGAGCAAAATGTTCGATCAATACCTGCGTACCACACAAATTCCAACACTGGAATATTACCTAGAAACAGAAAATGCAACGCAGGTATTGAATTACCGTTGGACGAATTGTGTAGAAGGATTTAACATGCCCATTTTGTTACCCGGCAACAGCAACCCGAAATATGGATTGATGCTGGCTACAGAAAAGTGGCAAAAGATGCGTACCAACTTTCAGCCCGGCGAAGACATCAGCAAACTGATGGATAAGAATTTTTATGTAACCTATAAGAAGGTGAAATAGTTTAAAGTTTCAGGTTGAATGTTTAATGTTGCCAACTATTTTATACCATTGAACAATTGACAAAAAACCTGAATCTTCAAACATTCAACATTAAACCCAACACATAAATGGGACAAATCAGGAAACAAGCCATTATCTCAAGTATTGTTATTTACATTGGTTTCTTTATTGGCTTTATTAATACCTGGCTGTTTACCAAGAATGGTATTTTCTTACCGGAAGAATATGCACTTACCCGTTTGTTTTTTGATGTTGGGCAAATTATGTATGCTGTTGCCAGCCTTGGCACCATTACGGTGATTTATAAATTCTATCCGTATTATAAAGACAATCTTTCGGCAAAAGAAAACGATCTGGCAACATGGATATTGGTAACGGTACTTGCCGGCTTTTGCCTGGTAATTATTGGCGGACTGATTTTTGAACCACTGATCATTCGCAAGTTTTCTGGCCGTTCTCCGTTGTTTACCGATTATTACAAATGGGTATTCCCATTTGGTTTGGGACTTTTGTTGTTCACCATCTTTGAAGCTTTCAGCAATAATGCACGAAAAACCATCTACCCTGCTTTCCTGCGTGAAACAGGCTTCAGGCTTATCACTACCATACTTATTGCTTTCTATCTGTTCAAACTGATCGGCTTCGATCTGTTTATAAAACTTTTTGCATTCAGTTTCCTGATCACAGCTGCATTGCTTGCATTTTCATTGGCAAAGAACGGGCACCTGCATCTTCATTTTCATGTTAGCCGTGTAACCAAAAAGTTTAAGACAAAAATGATGACGCTGGGCGGTTTTGTTTTTTCAGGCCAGGTGATCTTTATTCTGTCGCAGGTGATGGACAGTATTTTTATTGCCAGCCTGATGGGCCTTGTACCAACGGGTATTTTTGCACTTTCGTCATACATCGCTAACCTTATACAAATTCCCCAACGTAGCATGATCTCTATTACGTTGCCAATTATATCACAAGCATGGAAAGATAAAAACATACAGGAGATCAACCGGATTTACCAACGTTCATCTATTAATCTGTTGCTGGCAGCTTTATTCATTTTTGGAGGAATCTGGCTGAATGTGGAAGAAGCATTTCGTTTACTGGATATTCAATCGGCCTACAGCACAGGATTATCCGTGGTATTCATTCTTGGCATCTCCAGAATTATTGATGCAGGAACAGGAATTAACTCCCAGATCATTATGACTTCAACACAATGGCGATTTGAATTTCTTACAGGTGTGTTGCTGTTATCGATCAGCCTGCCGTTGAATTACATTCTGATCAAAAAATTTGGTATTGAAGGGAGTGCTTACGCCAATCTTGTAGCCTTTGCCATTTATAACGGCATCCGCTATACGTTTTTATGGAAACGATATAAGCTGCAACCGTTCAGCTTTAAAACGATTCTTGCATTAGTCACCGGCATTGTTGCGTATTTTATCAGTTACTATCTCTTCAACGAAATGACCGGCTGGATGGGTATTATCATCCGGAGCAGTTTGTTTACGCTTATTTTCTTTACAGGAATATTTGCATTACAACTTACACCCGATGCCATGCAGTTGGTGGATGTGGTGAAGAAACGGTTTGGAAGAAATCGTTAGTCGTGAAACGTGAGTCCTGAGTAATCCTGAGCGGAGTCGAAGGATGCTGCAGTCAATCGAGCGCAGTCGAGAGTTACGGTTAAATCCTACATCCTAAATCAGCCATCTCTAAAATTTCTTCAAATCATTCAACGTTACTCTTCCTTCATAAATCGCTTTGCCAACAATTACACCGGCACAACCAATGTTTGCCAATTCATCTAAATCGTTCATGGAGCTTACACCGCCGCTGGCAATAAAATGCAGCTGCGAGAATTTCTGCAGAATGTTTTTGTAGAGTTCAGTTGATGGGCCTTCCAGGCGACCATCTTTACTTACATCGGTGCAGAAGATTTGCTGTACACCATGATTAATATATTTTTCGATAAAGTCGTAGATCCAGATATCGGTTGTTTCCAACCAGCCACCTACAGCAATTTTTTCATTCTTTACATCAGCGCCTAACAAAAATTTAGCAGCGCCAAACTGTTGCAGCCACGAAACAAATGTTGCTTCATCTTTCACCGCAATACTGCCAACTGTTGCCAATGCAGCACCGGAGTTGAACACAATGTTTACATCTTCGGCTTTTTTTATACCGCCGCCAAAGTCAATCACCAATGAAGTTTTTGCGGCGATCGTCTCCAGCACTTTCCAGTTTTTAACCGCACCTGCTTTTGCACCATCCAGATCAACCAAGTGCAAACGTTGCAATCCTGCACCTTCAAATTCCTTTGCTACTTCTAAAGGATGTTCGTTGTAAATCTTCTTTTGTGCATAGTCGCCTTCAGTAAGTCTAACACACTTCCCATCTATTATATCTATCGCTGGAATAATCTGCATGATCAATTATCAATTAAAAAATTATCAATTCAATATACGTTTCTATAGGCTCAGAAAATTAGAAAGTATCAACTCTCCCACCTTTGCACTTTTCTCTGTATGAAACTGTACACCGTAGAAATTATCTTTCTGCACTGCACCTGCATATTCCAAACCATAGTTGGTAGTTGCAATACAGTACGGATTCATTTCTGCATAATAACTGTGTACATAATACACATAACTATGCTCCGGCACATTTTGAAACAGATCGGTTTTTAAATTGTAAATATCATTCCACCCAACCTGCGGAACCTTGATGGGAATATCCGGACTGATCTCTTCGCTACGGAATAACTTCACCTTTGCAGGAATAATGCCCAAACATTCTGTATCACTTTCTTCCGAATGTTCAAATAACAACTGCATGCCTACGCAAATGCCCAGCACCGGTTGCTTCAGCTGTTTAATGATCGTATCCAGTCCTTTCTCCTTCAAACTATCCATGGCACTGCGTGCAGCACCCACTCCGGGGAAAATTACTTTATCAGCAGCAAACAATTCGTCTTGATCATCCGTCACTTTTGCATCAACGCCTAAACGTTCCAATGCAAACAGCACCGACTGAATGTTTCCTGCGTTGTATTTTACAATTGCAATAGAGCCCCCTCCGCCCCCTGAAGGGGGAACTTGAAAGTCTCCGTTATTTTGAACATCACTCATTATTTCTTTAATTCATTTTATTAACTTTAAACTAAAGCGACAATAGCTCATCCGGTAGAGTGTCCCGCTCCGAAGCGGGAAGGTGGCGGATTCCCTGCCCGAATGACCATTCTTAAGCGGTAGTAGTTCAGTTGGTAGAACATCAGCTTCCCAAGCTGAGGGCCGAGAGTTCGAATCTCTTCTACCGCTCTAACCGGTCAGGCGGTGAGCCCCGTTTGTCGCTCAGCTTAACACTGCACTCAGAAACTGCTTTGTTGTTCCTGCCACATCAACCGTTCCTTCCAATGCTTTAATATACGCTGTACCGATGATAGCACCGTTTGCATGCGCACAAGCCGTATCAAATGTTTGCTTATCCTTAATACCAAAACCCACCAGTACAGGATTGTTCAACTGCATGGCTTTTAGTTTTTGCAGGTATGCATTTACATCGGTCATATTCTTATCGCTGCCTGTTGTGGAAGATGATGACACTGCATACAAAAAGCCCGTACTTAAACTGTCGAGTTTTTTAATACGCTCTTCACTCGTTTCCGGTGTAACAAGAAAAATAAAATCTAATCCATTTGCTTTGATGATGGCACCATACTCTGTTTCAAATTCATACTCCGGCAAATCAGGTAAGATCAACCCATCTACACCAACGGCGGCTGCCTCTTTACAAAAACGTTCGAAACCATATTGCAACACCGGGTTCATGTAGCCCATTAAAATAATGGGAACATTTATTTCTTTTCGTGCATCTTTCAATTGCGCAAACAGTGCTTCAATGGTCATACCATTTGCAAGAGCAATGGTGCTGCTGTGCTGTATCACCGGACCATCGGCCAACGGATCACTGTACGGCATACCCAATTCAATTAAATCAGCACCGTTTGCCTGTAATGCTTTCATCACCTCCAATGTACTTCTCAACTGCGGATAACCTGCTGTGCAGTACACATTCAGTACCTGCTTGCTTTTGCGTTGAAACAAATCTTTTATTCTGCTCATAAATTCTAACTTCTGTATTCTTGATTCTAAATGCTTCCTTCCATGGCTGTCATATACGTCGCCAGATCCTTATCGCCTCTTCCGCTCAAACAAATGATCACCTGGTCGTCTGTTTTAAATGGATGATTGTGCAACACGGCAAACGCATGTGCTGTTTCCAACGCCGGAATAATTCCTTCCAGCTTACTTACCTCAAAAGCTGCAGCCAACGCTTCTTCATCCGTTGCACTCAAGAAAATACCACGACCGCTGTCAAATAAATTTGCATGCATGGGACCAATACCGGGATAATCCAAACCCGCCGAAATACTATGCGGCTCCACCACCTGTCCATCTGCTGTTTGCATCAATAAACTTTTACTGCCATGCAAAATACCCGGCTTGCCCAGTTGTGTCGTTGCTGCACTCATACCGCTGTTTACACCATGCCCCGCTGCTTCCACTGCAATCAACTGCACACTTAATTCATCTAAGAAATGATAGAACGCACCGGCTGCATTACTGCCGCCACCAACACACGCCATTACATGCGTTGGCAAATCGTTGCCCGTGTGTTCTTTCAACTGCCAGCGCATTTCTTCACTGATTACACTTTGAAACTTCGCCACCATATCCGGATACGGATGCGGCCCTACCACACTACCGATGATGTAATGTGTATCGTTGGGATTATTGATCCAGTCACGAATGGCTTCATTCGTTGCATCTTTTAATGTTTTGCTGCCGCTTGTGGCAGGTACTACTTTTGCTCCCAGCATTTTCATACGGGCCACATTCGGCGCCTGTCGTTCAATATCTTTTTCGCCCATGTACACAATGCACTCCACACCTTTCAACGCACACACGGTTGCAGTTGCCACACCATGCTGCCCGGCACCTGTTTCTGCAATGATGCGTTTCTTACCTAAACGTTCGGCCAACAGAATTTGCCCCACTGTGTTGTTGATCTTATGTGCACCGGTATGACAAAGATCTTCCCGCTTCAACCAAATATTGGTGTTGAATTGTTTGCTCAACCGCTTTGCATAAAATAACGGTGTCGGA